>JBQGCR010000229.1:0-6261 GCA_052038585.1 Kineosporiaceae bacterium | reverse complement strand
CCGACGGCGAAGAGGATCGGCACGACGGTCACCGCGTCCCACACGTCGACGTAGTTGATGATCCGCAGCGACTGCGCGAGCCGGCCCTGGATCTCGAAGTGCGCGAGCGCCACGAGGCCTCCCGAGGCGACCGCGGCGCCGACGAAGGCCGCGATGAGGCTCTCCAGGACGAACGGCAGGGCGATGAAGAGGTTCGAGGCGCCGACGAGGCGCATGATGCCGATCTCGCGGCGCCGGGTGAAGGCGGTGAGCCGGATCGTCGTCGTCACGAGGAGCACCGAGGACAGGAGGGTGACCCCGGCGATGACCCACGAGTAGAAGGTCAGCCGGTTGAGCAGGTTGAACAGCCGGTCGAGCACCTCGTTCTGGTCCTCGACGCTCTCGACGCCCGGCCGGTCGCGGAAGACCTCGGAGACCACCTGGTACTGCTCGGGGTCGACCAGGCGCACCCGGTAGCTCTCGGGCATCTGGTCGACCTCGAGGTTCTCCGACAGGACGCTGTCGGCGAACTGCTCGCGGAAGCGGTCGTACGCCTCCTGCTTGGTCTCGAAGAAGTACCGGTCGACGTAGGGCGCGAGCTGCGCGGAGGTGAGGTCGGCCTCGATCTGGTCCTTCTGCGCCTGGGTGACCTCGCCGTCGGCGCACGAGGGCGCGTCGGAGTCCGCGCCGCAGAGGAAGACCGACACCTGGACCCGGTCGTACCAGTAGTCCTTCATCTCCGTGACCTGCTTCTGGGACAGGATCCCCAGGCCGAGCAGGAAGAGGGAGACGACGGTGACGAGGACGAGCGAGACGGCCATGGTGAGGTTGCGGCGCAACCCCTGCCACATCTCGGTGATGACGAACGCGGCACGCATCGCTCAGGCCTCCGCTCGGGTCGAGCCGTACTGGCCGCGGTCCTCGTCGCGCACGAGCCGGCCGTCGGCGAGCTCGACGACGCGCTTGCGCATCTGGTCGACGATCTCGTCGTCGTGGGTGGCCATGAGGATCGTCGTCCCGGTGCGGTTGATCCGGTCGAGCAGGCGCATGATGCCGACCGACGTCGTCGGGTCGAGGTTGCCCGTCGGCTCGTCGGCGAGCAGGATCGCCGGCCGGTTGACGAACGCGCGCGCGATGGCGACGCGCTGCTGCTCGCCGCCGGACAGCTCGTTGGGGAAGCGCCGCTCCTTGCCGGCGAGGCCGACGAGGTCGAGCACCTCGGGCACGGTCGCCGCGATGGCGTGCCGCGGCTTGCCGATGACCTGCAGCGCGAAGGCGACGTTCTCGAAGACCGTCTTGTTCGGCAGGAGCCGGAAGTCCTGGAAGACGGTGCCGATCTGGCGGCGCAGGTGCGGGACCTTCCACGTCGAGAGGCGGGCGACGTCCTTGCCCGCGACGTGGACCGCTCCCTTGCTCGGCTTGTCCTCCTTGAGGACCAGGCGCAGGAACGTCGACTTCCCCGAGCCGGACGCGCCGACGAGGAAGACGAACTCGCCCTTGGCGACCTCGAGGCTCACGCCGTCGAGCGCCGGGCGGGGCGTCCTGGGATAGACCTTGCTGACGTTGTCGAACCGGATCACGGTAGCTGTCGTCGTCCTCGGCCAGTCTCGGGGTCAGGGCGGCTCGTGGTGCCCGCGGGCACCGTCGAGCGGTCTGGTGTTTCGGGCTCGCCGCACGGTCTGCGACGGACCTGGCCACCTCCACTGTAAGCCGGACATGACACCGCACGGGGTACGCGAGCCGGGCGGCGGCGAGTCTGGGAGGCCGCTGTGAGCCCGGTCACGCCCGGCGGGACCCGGAAAACCGCTTGCCGGGCCCCGTCCCGCGGGCCGACCATCGTGGCGACCACGCACCGACGGGACGAGAGGAGGGGACGGCGACATGACGGCGGTCGCGTACTCATCGACTCCCCTCCCCCTCACGACCCTGGAGACCCTGCGGTGGACCCGTACGACCTCGACGACGCCCGTCAGCGGCGCCGTCACCCCCTGAAGACCCCGACCCGCACCCGACGGCGCGACCTCGCCGACCTCGACGCCCGCTACGCCGCCGGCCGCACCCCTGAGCAGCCGGCCGAGGAGCCCGCGTGGACGACGTGGCTCGGCGCCGTCCACGGACCGCACCCCCGCCCCGACTGGGTGGTCACCGCCCTGTCCGCCGTCGACGCCGACCTCGGCGTGCTCAAGACGGGCAAGGAGGCCGACGTCCACCTCGTCGAGCGCGCCGTCCCGGACGGCCCGGCGTGCCTGCTCGCCGCGAAGCGGTACCGGACGGCGGAGCACCGGATGTTCCACCGGGACGCCGGCTACACCGAGGGCCGCCGCGTGCGGCGCTCGCGCGAGACCCGGGCCATGGCCCGGCGCACCGACTTCGGCCGGGACCTGCTCGCCGGGCAGTGGGCCGCGGCGGAGTTCGCCGCGCTGTCGCACCTGTGGCGGGTCGGCAGCGCGACGGGCACGCCGTGCGTGCCCTACCCGGTGCAGCTCGACGGGACCGAGCTCATGCTCGAGTTCCTCGGCGAGCCGGACGGCACCGCCGCCCCCCGGCTCGCGCAGACCCGGCCGGACGCCGACGAGCTGGCGGACCTGTGGCACCAGCTCGTCGACGCCCTCGGCGTGCTCGCCCGCGCGGGGTACGCGCACGGGGACCTGTCGGCGTACAACCTGCTCGTCCACCGCGGCCGCCTCGTGCTCATCGACCTGCCGCAGGTGGTCGACGTCGTCGTCAACCCGCAGGGTCCGGCGTTCCTCGCCCGCGACGTCGACGTCGTCGTCCGCTGGTTCGCCGCCCGCGGGCTGCCCGAGCGGGTGCACGACCGCGACCGGCTGCTGGCCCACCTCCTCGCGGAGGCGGGCCTCTGACCCGCCGTCGACGGCCCGGTCAGGACAGCCAGGCGGCGACCTTGTCCGGGTTGTCGGCGACCCACCGCTTCGCGGCGTCCTCGGGCGTCATCCGGTCCGCGGCGATGTACTTGGCGACGACGTTCTGGTCGTCGTTGCTCCAGGAGAACTTCTTCACGACGTCGACCGCGGGGCTGCCGGACTCGACGAAGTCCTTCGCCGCGACCTTGTCCAGGGCGTACTCGGGGTAGTCGCAGGCGACCGTCGCCGGGTCGGCGTCGCAGCCCTCGGTCCACGCGGGGAGGTCGACCTTGACGAGCGGCACCTCGGCCATGAACCACTGCGGCTCGTAGAAGTAGCCGAGCAGCGGCGTGCGGTTCTTCTCCGCCTCGCGGAAGGCGGTGATGAGCGCGGCCTCGGAGCCGGCGTAGACCACCTGGTAGTCGAGGCCGAGGTTCTTCACGAGCGCCTCGTCGTTCGTCACGAAGGACGGGTCGCCGTCGAGGAGCTGGCCCTTGCCCCCGGACTCGGACGTGCGGAACAGGGACGCGTAGCCGTCGAGCGTCGTCCAGTCGGTGATGTCCGGGTACTCCTGCGCCATCCACGGCGGCACGTACCAGCCGATGACGCCGGTGTTGCCGGTCGGCCCGAGCTCGACGGCGACGTCCTGCTCCTCGACGTACTTGGCCTTGAGGTCCTCGTGGCCCCAGTTCTCCAGGACGACGTCGACCTCGCCGGTGGCGAAGCCCTGCCAGGAGATCTCCTCCTTGAGGTCCTTGAGGGTGACGTCGCAGCCGAGCTCGGAGCGCAGCACCTCGGCGACGACGGCCGCGTTGGCCTGGTAGCCGACCCAGGGGTTGACGGCGATGTCGACGGCGCCGCAGTCGGCGCCGCCGGCGCCCGGCGAGGCGCTGGACTGCGCGTCGGAGATCGTCTGGCCGCCGCAGGCGGCGAGGGTGAGCGCGGCGAGCGCGGTGGTCAGCGCGACGGTCACGCGGGGCTTGCGCGGGCGTGGCACGGGGGTCCTCCGGGTGGGGGTCGGGTGCGGGTGCGGGCGGGTCAGAGGAGGCCGGGCCGGGCGCGGCGCGCGGCGGCGGCGCGCGTCACCCGGTCCAGGCCGATGCCGAGGACGACGATGGCCACGCCCGCGGCGAGGCCGCGGCCGTAGAGCTCGCCCTGGGAGAAGCCGGCGACGACGTCATAGCCGAGCGCGCCGGCGCCGACGAGGGCCCCGACGACGACCATGGACAGCACGTAGACCAGGCCCTGGTTGAGCGCGAGCGTCAGGGCGCGGGTGCTCAGCGGGAGCTGGACGGCGGTGACGACCTGCCACGTCGTGCACCCCGCCGCGCGCGCGGCCTCGACCGTCGTCGCGGGCACGGCCCTCACGCCGGCCGCGACGACGCGCACGGCCACCGGCGTCGCGTAGACCACGGCGGCCGCGACGGCGGTGAACCGGCCGACGCCGAACAGGGCGACGAAGGGCACGAGGTAGACGAACGCCGGCATCGTCTGCGCGGCGTCGAGCCCGGGCCGCAGGACGGCGAAGGCCCGCGCGTCCCGGCCGGCCCAGACCCCGGCGACGACGCCGACGGCGACGACGACGGCCGTCGCGACGAGGGTCGCGGCGAGCGTGCGCATCGACGCCGCCCACAGCCCCGTCCCGAGCAGGAGCGCGACGCAGCCGCCGGTGAGCACGCCCGCCCGGACCCCCGCCGCGAGGACGGCGAGCGCGACGAGGGCGGCGGCGACGACGAACCACGGGGTGCCGGCGAGGAGGTGCTCGAGCGGGTCGAGGACGCCGGCGCTCACGCCGTCCTTGACCGCCGTCGTCACCGAGGACGCTCCGGTCGCCCACTGCGCGACCGCGTCCGCGGCGCGCCGGACGGCAGGGCCGGCGTCGACCTGCTCGGGGAACGTCGCCGCCCACAGGTAGGTGCGCGAGAGCGCGACGGCGACGAGCGCCGCGACGGCGCCGGCGGCGAGCCCCGCGGCCCGGGCGCGGCGGGCGGTGCGGCCGCGGTGCCGGCGCCGGTCCGAGGCGTCGACGGCGGCCGTCGTCACCCGGTCCAGGACGACGGCGAGGACGACGATCGCCAGGCCCGCGGTGAAGGCCCGGCCGACGTCGAGGCTCTCCAGCGCCCGGAGCACCTCCTTGCCCAGGCCCGGCGCGTCGACGAGCGCGGCGACGGTGACCATCGACAGCGCCGCCATGATCGTCTGGTTCGCCCCGAGCGCGATCGAGCGGCGGGCCAGCGGCAGGAGCACCCAGCGCAGCCGCTGCGCGCCGGTCGCCCCGACGCTCGTCGCGGCCTCGACGCACGCCGGGTCCGCGCCGCGCAGGCCGTGCGCGGTGAGCCGGACGGCCGGCGGCAGCGCGTAGACGACGGTGACGATCGTCGCCGAGGCCGGGCCGATGAGGAAGAAGAGCGTGAGCGGGGCGAGGTAGACGAACGCCGGCATCGTCTGGGCGACGTCGAGCAGCGGGGTGACGAGCCGGGTCGCGCGGTCCGAGAGGCCGAGGAGGACGCCGAGCGGCACGCCGACGGCCAGGCCGATCGCGACGGCGGCGAGGGTGAGCGCGAGGGTGTCCATCGACGGCGTCCACAGCCCGAGCGCCCCGACGCCGAGCAGGCCGCCCGCGGCGACGGCGGCCGTGCGCCACGTCCCGGCGAGGGCGGCGAGCCACGTGACGACGGCGACGACGCCGAGCCAGCCGAGCTCGGGGACGGGCCGGCCGGGGGGAGGCTGGGACAGCAGGTGCTGCAGGCCGGCGACGACGGCGGCGACGCCCGAGCGCACGGCGTCGGTGACGGCGAGCAGCGCCGAGCCGTCGGCGCGGGCCCGGCCGACGGCGTCGCGGACGTCGTTGAGCCACAGGTGGAGGGCCGAGTAGTCGGTGACGGGCCGGTCGAGGGTCCACCGGCCGGCGAGCCCGACGCCCAGGACCGCCCAGACGGCGACGACGACGGCCGCGGCGAGCAGGCGCGGGTGCCGCGCCGGCCACGCGTCGGGCGCGGGCCGGCGGCTCGCGAGCTCGGCCGGGGGCGCGGCTGCGGCGGCGGGCGCCGCCGGCTCGTACCAGGCCAGCGGCGAGGCGGTGGCGTCCATCAGCGGGAGCCCCCGGCGGCGGCCCGGTCGGCGCCGCTCACGCGACCACCTCGAGGATGTCCTCGACCCCGACGACGCCGACGACGCGGCCGTCCCGGACGACGCGGGCGGCCCGGCCCGCCCCGAGGACGGTGCGCACGGCGTCGCGGACGACGAGGCCGGCGTCGAGCACGGGGCCGTCGCCGTCGGCGCCGTCCGCCTCGCCCTCCCGCGCGGGCCGGGCGAGCCGGCCGAGCGTGAGCACGTCGGCACGGGGGACGTCCCGGACGAAGTCGCGGACGTAGTCGTCGGCCGGGGCGGCGACGAGCTCGTCGCCCGTGCCGACCTGCAC
>JBQGCR010000228.1:0-4091 GCA_052038585.1 Kineosporiaceae bacterium | reverse complement strand
GGCGACCGGCGTCAGGTCGCCGGGCGTCGCCCGCCGGGGGTGCAGCCGGTCGTCCACGCGCCGGGACGCGACCTCGCCGAGGTGGTGGACCAGGTGCGCGACGTCGTGCCCGCCGGCGGCCACGACGACGAGACCGCGGGCCACCACGGTCTCGTCGGCGAGCCGGTCGGCGAGGGCGGCGGCCTGCTGGGCCCAGCCCGTGGGGGCCAGGACCCGGCGGAGCCGGGCGACGACGTCGACGTCCACACCCGGTGCATCGACCGTCCGGGGCGCCGGCTGGAGAGGATGGGGGGATGAGCGTCGACGACCTGGGGTCCCCCTTCGTGCCGGACGGGCGGGTGCGCCGCGTCGTCTCCCTCGTGCCGTCGCTCACCGAGGCGGTGGCCGCGACCGCGCCAGAGGTGCTCGTCGGGGCGACCGCGTGGTGCACCCATCCCGGGGGCCTCGACGTCGCCCGGGTCCGCGGCACGAAGAACCCGGACCTCGACGCCGTCCGCGCGCTGCGTCCCGACGTCGTCCTGGCCGCGAAGGAGGAGAACCGGCGGGTCGACGTCGAGGCCCTGCGCGCGGCGGGCGTGCCGGTCTGGGTCACCGACGTCGAGTCCGTCGACGCCGCGCTCGCCTCGCTCGGACGGATGCTCGCCGCGCTGGGGCTCGGGCGGCCGGGCTGGCTCGACGACGCCGCCGGGGCGTGGGCGCGGGTCGAGCCGGTGGCGCCGCGGCGTCGCGCCGTCGTCCCCGTGTGGCGCCGGCCGTGGATGGCGCTCGGTCGGGACACCTTCGCCGGGGACGTGCTGCGTCGGCTCGGGGTGGACCACGTGCTCGCGGACGACGCGGAGCGCTACCCGCGGTTCGACCCGGCCGCACTGCCGCCGCACGACCTCGTCGTGCTCCCCGACGAGCCGTACGCCTTCACCGCCGCCGACGGCCCGGAGGCCTTCGCCGTCCCGGCCGCGCTCGTGTCGGGCCGGCACCTCACCTGGTACGGGCCGTCGCTCGCCGGAGCGCCGTCGGTGCTGCGGTCTCAGCTGTCGAACGAGTGCTCCGGCGCGGGGAACGCCCCGGACCGCACGTCCTCGGCGTAGGCCTGCGCCGCGCCGAGCATGACGGCGTGGAGGTCGGCGTAGCGCTTGACGAAGCGCGGCGCCTTGCCGGTGCGCAGGCCCATCATGTCCTGCCAGACGAGCACCTGACCGTCGCAGTCCGGGCCCGCGCCGATGCCGATCGTCGGGATGGCGAGCGCCTTCGTCACCTGCGCGGCGACGGGCGCCGGGACCATCTCCATGACGAGCGCGAACGCACCGGCCTCCTGGAGCGCGAGCGCGTCGTCGACCATCCGCTGCGCGGCGTCCTCGCCGCGGCCCTGCACCCGGTAGCCGCCGAGGGCGTGCTCGCTCTGCGGCGTGAAGCCGATGTGCGCCATGACGGGGATGCCGGCGCCGACGATGTTCTCCACCGACGGCGCGACCCGGCGTCCGCCCTCGAGCTTCACCGCGTGGGCGAGGCCCTCCTTCATCATCCGCATGCTCGTCGCGAGCGCCTGGTCCGGCCCGGCCTGGTAGGAGCCGAACGGCAGGTCGGCCACGACGAGGGCGCGGCGGACGCTGCGGCTCACCGCGCGGACGAGGGGCAGGAGCTCCTCGACGGTCACCGGCACCGTCGTGTCGTGCCCGAGGACGTTGTTCGCCGCGCTGTCCCCGACGAGGAGCACCGGCACGCCGGCCTCCTCGAACACCGACGCCGAGTACTGGTCGTAGGCGGTGAGCATGGCGAAGCGCTCGCCGCGCTCCTTGAGCTCGCGCAGGTGGTGCACGCGCACGCGCCGGGTCAGGCCCGTCCCGGTGCCGGCCGCGGCCGTGGACGCGTCCAGGGTCGCGCCGCCGTACGGGTTGGGCTGCTCCTCGCCGGACGGCGTCGTCGGCGTCTGGGACATGTCGGGCCTCCGGTTCGGCGTCGGGACGCGGTCGCGCCACGCGGTCCCATCCTGCGCGTCCCTGTCGTGCCCGCCCCGTGGTGCGGCGGTGGCGCAGGTCACAGACGCGGACGGTCCCGCGGACCCAGCCTAGGAGCGGGACATGCAGGCGGTGCCCCGCGGGTACGGCGGCCTCGTGCCCAGCAGACTCGCCTCCGTGCTCACCGCTCCCGTCGGACTGCCCCTGGCGGCGGCCTTCGGCGCCGTGGCGTGGCTGCGCGACGACAAGGCGCTGCACCCGCGGGGCGTGCTCGCCGGGGGAGCCCTGCACCGCTTCGGGCTCGGCGAGGCGACCGGGGTGCCCTTCCTCGACGCGACCGGCGACGACGACGTCGTCGTCCGCTTCTCCCGGTCCGTCGGCCTGCCCGACGGCTGGCCGGACGTGTGGGGGCTCTCGCTGCGCGTGCCGCTCGGGGCGGGCCGGTCCGGCGACCTGCTCCTCGCCGCCGCGGCGGGGCGCTTCCTGTTCCGCCCGTCGCTCGGGCTGTCCGGACGCCTGACGTCCGTCGTCCCGTTCAGCACCCCGGCGGGGGCCCTCGTCCTGTCCGCCGCGCTGCCGCCGGGCATCACGCTGGCGACCACCGAGGACGTCCGCGCCCGGCTCGGCGGCGCCGGCCTGTCGCTCGACCTGTCGGTCGCCGCCCCGCGTGGCCCGTGGCGTCGCTTCGCGACCCTCGACGTCACCGCTCCCGTCGGTGACCCCGAGGTCCCCTTCGACCCGGTCCTCAACCCGCTGCCCGGGCTCGACCTGCCCTGGCCCGTCGACGTGCTGCGCCGGGAGTCCTACGCCGCGGCCCGCTTCGGCCGCGCGGCCCGCGGCCCGCGCTGAGCCGGCCGGCACCTGGCGGCGCCGGGGTCGGCCGGTGCCCGTCATGCCGCGGAGCCCGCAGTGCTGAGGACCGTCACGGCCGGGCGAGGCCGCTGCGCGGCGGCCTGGACCGCCCGCTCGACCCGCCGTCGCACCAGCGCCCGGTCCGAGCGGATCCGGGCGGGGGTCAGCGCGAGCACCGGGATGCCGTACTCGGCGAAGACGCCGTCCGTCATGACGGTGTCGTCGAAGTCCGCCTCCGCCGCATGGTGCCGCCGCGAGTGCACCTGCAGGGCGAGGGCCACGTCGTCGAACCAGGCGTCGGGGCGCGGCAGCAGCGTGCCGTCCGGGACGACCAGCAGCGGGTTGAGCATCGGTGGGGCGATCCCCGGGATGTCTCCGACGGCCTCGAGCAGCTCTGCCTCGGACACCGACCAGGCGCCGAGGAAGCCGAGATCGATGGCGCCGCGGACCTTGGCGCTGCCGTCGCTCTCCCCGGCGTCGCACTCCAGGAGAAGGTCGTCGGGCAGGACGAGCCGGCGCTGCACGGCCTCGAGCACGATGGCTCGGGCACTGTCCACGTCGCTGTCCCTCGCCGCCTGCACGACCGCCCTCGCGCGGGACGCGATGACCAGTGGCGGGCGTGACCACGGTGCCGGCTCCGGACGAGTCGTCCTGCGCACGGCGATCCCCGGCCGGCCACGTGGGCGTCGTGCCTGCGGCACCTCGACCTTGATCGTGTGGAAGCCCTCCGCCGCAGTGACACCGTGCCACGCTGCCGCAGCGCGTCCGGTGATCACCGCGTCGGTGCCGGCGTAAAGCTGTGCGGCGACCATGCGCTGCCTCGGCGAGAGTCCACCGCTGTCGATCTCGGCGACCACCCGGGGAGCGACGAAGCGAAGCCGTCGCCCCACGAGGTGCCTCACGGCTGACCGCGTCATGCCCGCGTCGAGGAGCTGCTGGACGGTCGCCACGTTGCTCTGCTCTCGCAGGAGGGCCCGGACGGCGGGCGGATAGGTCATGCCGTCAGCGTGGACGTCTTCCCGGCCGGTCCGACGTCGTCGACGCCGCAGCTGTGGACAACCGCAGCCCATCGCGGCCTGTGGAGGGCGCGTCATGCCCTTCTGCAGCACCGTCGCGGTGCGGGTCCGGCGGCAAGGCTCGTCGAGCGGGGCCGGGTGCCTGGGGCTCTCGTCGCCCGGCCTATGGATGGTCCATGACGTGATCGACGGACGCTGCGGGTCGGACCAGCAGCCCGCCGTGTCCGTGGATAACGTCATACCAGGGCGGAAGAGGCCGTGGATCACCCCC
>JBQGCR010000227.1:0-2667 GCA_052038585.1 Kineosporiaceae bacterium | reverse complement strand
CCGCGAGCGCCTGGAGACCCTCCGCGCGGCCGACGCGGTCGCCCGCGAGGAGCTCACCCGCGCCGGCCTGGACCGCGAGATCTGGCAGTGCCCCGTCGTCCTGCTCGCCGACGTCCGCTCGGTCGGCGTCCAGGGCGACGGCCGCACGTACGGCCACCCCGTCGTCCTGCGCCCGGTGTCGAGCGAGGACGCGATGACGGCGGACTGGACCCGCCTGCCCTACGAGGTGCTCGCCCGGATCTCCACCCGGATCACCAACGAGGTCGACGGCGTCAACCGCGTCGTCCTCGACGTCACGAGCAAGCCGCCGGGCACGATCGAGTGGGAGTGAGCCTGCCGGCGCCGGTGCAGATCGGGGGCGTCGGCCCGGGGTGACGGGCTCAGACCTCGATCTCGGCCCAGACCCGCTTGCCGTCGGGCAGCGGGTCGAAGCCCCAGGCCCGCGAGAGCAGGTCGACGAGCTGGACGCCGCGGCCGTGCTCGGAGTCGGTGTCGGGGGCCTGCTGGTCGGGCAGGTCGGGGGAGCCGTCGGTGACGCTGACCCGGACGGCCCCTTCGAGGCGCTCGAGCCGGAAGACGATCGCCGAGCCGGCGTGGGTGACGGCGTTCGTCACGAGCTCGCTGACGACGAGGTTCATCGTGTCGACGACGTCGTCGAGCGACCAGGCGCTCAGCGTGCGCGCCGCGAGCCGGCGCGCCTCGCCGGCGGCCTGCGCGCGCGGGAGCAGCTCGCGGGTCACCTCGGCGGCGCGCAGGTCCCGCCGGTGCCGCAGCGAGAGCAGGCAGATGTCGTCCCGGGGGCCGGTGCCGCTCACCAGGCGCCCGACGATGCCGTCGAGCCAGTCGCCGAGGGCGCCGTCGTCGGGCCCGCCGGGGACGTCGCGGGACGCCGCGACGAGGCGGGCCAGGCCCTCGTCGAGCGACTCGCCGGGCCGCTCGACGAGCCCGTCGGTGTAGAGGAGGACGCCGTCGCCCGGCCCGAGGACGACGTCGTGCGCCCGCACCCCCTCCGGCCCGACGATGCCGAGGGGCGGGTCGACGTCGGTGAGGTCGAGCTCGCTCGTGTCCCCGCGGCCCCACACCGGCGGCAGGTGACCTGCGCTGGCCCACTGGCCGCGGCCGGACCCCGGCTCGAGCTCGAGGTAGACCACCGTCGCGAGCGCGTCGGGGTCGAGCGTCGCGAGCAGCCGGTCCAGCCGCGTGAGCACCGCCGCCGGGCCCTCGCCGAGCAGGGCGTACGCGCGCAGCGAGTTGCGCAGGGAGCTCATGACCCGCGCGGCCGGAAGCCCGTGACCGCTCGCGTCCCCGACGGCGACGCCGAGCCGCCCGTCGGGCAGCTCGAAGGCGTCGTACCAGTCGCCGCCCACCTCGATGCCGCTCGTCGCCGGGACGTAGCGGGCGGCGATCTGCCAGTGGTCGAGCGCCGGCAGGGAGGCGGGCAGGACGGCCCGCTGGAGGGCGTCGGCCACGGTGCGCTGCTGCTCGAAGAGCAGGGCCCGCTCGAGCGCCTGCGCGCAGTACGCCGTCATCGTCCGGACGAACTCGCGCTCGGCGGGGCTGACGACGTGCGGGTGGTCCCACGTCAGCGCGAGCGTGCCGAGGACGGCCCCCGAGCCCGCCTCGAGCGCCAGGTGGACCATCGAGACGGTGCCCGCGGTGCGCATGTGCTCGGCGATGCCGGGGAAGTCCCGGTCGGCGTCCTCCGGGGTGTCGTGGAAGTACGCCGTCCGCAGCCGGGCCGCCGCGGCGGCGGGCGCCGGCGTGTCGACCGAGAAGGTCGACCAGACCTGGGCCGTCTCGGCGGGGAGCGGGTCCATGCTCACGTACTCCAGCCGGCCGCCCGACGCGTCGAGCAGCGCGATGCCCGCGAACCGGACGCCCAGGGTGCGCCGGGCCTGCGCGGTGATGGTGTCCGCGACGGCCCGGACGCTCAGCTGCCCGGACAGCGCCTCGGTGAGCTCGAGCAGCTGGCGGCCCCGGGCCAGGGCCCGTTCCAGCCGGCCGATGAGCTGCACCCGCTGCTGCTCGGCCTCGTGCTCGGCGTCGATGCTGCGCAGGTAGACGGTGAGCCCGCCGGCCGCGGGCAGGGCGCGCACCGCGAGCCACGCGTCGACCGGCGCGCTCCACAGCTCGAACGTCACCGGACGCTGCGAGCTCATCGCCCAGTGGTAGTTCGCCCACGCCGGGCTCTCGACGTCGTCCGGCAGCACCTCCCACAGCGTCCGGCCGACGAGGTCCTCCTCGCGGTGCCCGAGCATCTGCCCCGCGCTCGGGTTGGCGTAGCTGATCGTCCAGTCCCGCTCCAGCGCGAGGACGCCGTCGCTCACCTCGCGCAGCCGGACGCCGGCCTTGTCCCGCTCGCCGCGCAGCCCCGCGGTGTCGGCGACGACGCCGAGGACGGACTCGACCGTGCCGTCGGCGCCGCGCACCGCCGACCCGCGCAGCCGCGCGTAGCCCCGGGTGGTCCGCACCCGCACCTCGGCGAGGACGTTGGTGCCGCTCTCGGCCGCGGCCCGGACCGCCGTGGCGAGCGCCTCGGCGTCGGCCGGCTCGAGCGCCGCGGCGACGGCGTCGAGCGTCAGCGGCCCGGCCGCGCCGTCGAGGCCGAGGAGGCGGGCGCCGATCGCGTCGACGTCGCGGACGGCGCGCTCCGGGTCCCCGGACCAG
>JBQGCR010000226.1:0-9302 GCA_052038585.1 Kineosporiaceae bacterium | reverse complement strand
GGCCCGCGGCGACGAGGCCGGACGCGGCGAGGCGCCCGCGGCGCGCGTCCTGGGCGGCGACCCGGCGGCGGTAGGCGAGGACGAGCAGCGGCAGCGCCGCGAGCGCGAGCAGGCCCCAGCCGAACGCGAAGGTCATCGCCGCCTCCGCCGCACGGCGGCGACCCGGGCGAGCACCCGGACGAGGTCGTCGTCCGTGCTCACCGAGTGCAGGTCCGCGCCGCAGCGCCGCACGGCCGCGGTGAGGGCCTCGAGCCGGGCGCCGGCCGCCGCGGCGAGGCGGGCGCGGAACGCCTCGTCGTCGGTGTCGAGAAAGATCTGCTCGCCGGTCTCGGCGTCCTCCACCCAGACCATCCCGACGGCCGGCAGGTCGCCCTCGCGCGGGTCGGTGACGCGGACGACGACGACGTCGTGCCGGCGGGCGAGCAGCGCGAGCGGGCGCTCCCACGCCGGGTGGTCACCGTCGCCGTCGTCGCCCGTGAGCAGGTCGGAGACGACGACGACGAGACCGCGCCGCCGGGCGAGGCCCGCGGCGGCGGCGAGCGCGGAGGCGAGGTCCGTCGTCGTCCGTCCCGTCCTCGGGGCGGGCGGGGCGAGGAGCCGGGAGATGAGCCGGAGGGTCTGCGGCCGGCCGCGCCCGGGCGGCACGGTCTCGCGGACGGCGTCGTCGAAGAGCACGGCGCCGACGCGTCCGCCGCCGCGGACGACGGTCTGCGCGAGCGTCGCGGCGACCTCGACGAGCACCCGGTCCTTCGCCCGGCCGGCGGGCCCGACCTCCATCGACGGGGACCGGTCGAGGACGAGCCAGGCCGTGACGTCCCGGTCCTCGAGGTACTGGCGGACGTGCGCGACGTCGGTGCGGGCCGTGACGTTCCAGTCGACGTGCCGCAGGTCGTCGCCCGGGGCGTACTCGCGCAGGTCCGCGACGTCGACGCCCGACCCGCGGTGCAGCGTCCGGTGCTCGCCCGCGAGCAGCCCGTCGAGCGGGCGCAGCACGCGCCACTCCAGGCGCCGCAGCACCCGCTCGGGGGTGAGGACCGTGGCGGTCATGCCGTCGTCGCCCTCATGCCGGCGCGCGCTCGGCGTCCTCGCGGCGCGCGAGCGGCACGGCGGGCATCGGGACGGCGGCGACGACGGGACCGACGACGTCGTCCGCCGACACGTCGTCCGCGAGCGCCTCGTAGGACAGGACGAGCCGGTGCCGCAGGACGTCCGGCGCGAGGTCGCGCACGTCGCCCGGCACCGCGTGGTCGCGGCCGCGCATGTACGCCAGCGCCTTCGCCGCGAGGACGAGGTTGATCGACGCGCGCGGGCTCGCGCCGAAGGAGACGTAGCGGGCCAGGTCCGGCAGCCCGACCGACGCCGGGGCGCGCGTCGCCGTCGACAGCGCGACGGCGTACTGGGTCACGGCCGGGTCGACGTAGACGGCGTCCGCGGCGCGCTGGTAGGCGGCGAGCTGCTCGAGGGAGAGCACCGCCGTCGTCACCGGCGGCGGCGACGTCATCCGCTCGACGACGACGTACTCCTCCGCCGGCGTCGGGTAGCCGACGAGGACCTTGAGCATGAAGCGGTCGACCTGCGCCTCGGGCAGCGGGTAGGTGCCCTCGGACTCGATCGGGTTCTGGGTCGCGAGGACGAGGAACGGGTCGGGGGCGGGGAAGGTCTGCCGGCCGATCGTCACCTGCCGCTCCTGCATGACCTCGAGCAGCGCGGACTGCACCTTCGCCGGCGCCCGGTTCACCTCGTCGGCGAGCAGGAGGTTGGCGAAGACCGGGCCGAGGGCCACCTCGAACTCGCCGGTGCGCTGGTTCCAGATCCTGGTGCCGACGACGTCTGCCGGGACGAGGTCGGGGGTGAACTGGATCCGCTGGAACGCCCCGCCGACGGCGCCGGCGAGGGCCTTGACCGCCATCGTCTTGGCCAGGCCGGGGACGCCCTCGACGAGCACGTGCCCGCGGGCGAGGAGCGCGACGAACATCCGCTCGAGGAGGTGGTCCTGCCCGACGATCGTCTTCTTCACCTCGTAGAGGGCCTGCTCGAGCGGTTCGCGGGGGAGCGCTGTCGTCATGGCGTCGGGTCCTCTCCGGGCCGGCTGCTACTGCTGGGGGCCGCCGGCGACGCCGCCGGCGGTCGCGACGGGGACGGCGAAGCCGAGGCCGACGAAGAAGGCCTGGCCGGTCGGGTTGGCGACCGCGGTGACGACGCCGACGACCTGGCCGGCGGGGTCGACGAGCGGCCCGCCGCTGTTGCCGGGGTTGACGGCGGCGTCGAACTGGATGAGGTCGGTGAGGGCGGCGTCCTCGCTGCGGACGTCGCGGCCGGTGGCCGACACGACCCCGGCGGACAGGCTGCCGGCCAGGCCGAACGGGTCCCCGACGGCGAAGACCGGGTCCCCGACGCCGGCGCTGCCGCCGAGGGTCGCGGGGACGACGACGCCGGGCAGGGCGGCCGGGGCGAGGACGGCGATGTCGGTCGCCGGGTCGGACTCGGCGACGCGGGCCGTCGTCGTCGTCCCGTCGGCGAACCGCAGCGCGACGCTGCTCGCGCCGTCGACGACGTGCCGCGCGGTGAGGACGGAGCCGTCGGCGTTGACGACGGTGCCCGCGCCGCGCGAGACGCCGCCCGCGCGGGTCGCCGTCACCGACACGAGGGACGGCGAGACGGCGGCCCAGGCGACGGCGGCGTCGGCCGGGGCGGCGGCGTCCTCCTCGCGGGCCGCCTCGACGCCCACGCGCACGGCGGCGTCGACGTCGGCCTGGGTCAGCGGGGGCGGTCCGTCGTCGCGGCCGGCGAGCACGACGAGCGTCGCGAGGAGGACGAGGAGCACCGCGACCACCCCCGCCGTCGTCGTGCGGGTCGGGCGTCGCGCGGGCCACCGCGTGGACAGGGCCGCCATTGCCGGAGCGTATGCCGGGGGCGGCGATTTGTCTGCGGGGCGAGGGGCAACTCTGGGCGAACTCCCAGGAACACGCCGTGACGTCCGGCGGGGGGCGCGGTGTGACGGCCGTTACCGAACGTCCCGCTCGGGCCCGCCCGGCCGGTCGATAGCCTCACGGCAGGGCCAGGCATCGGTGCCGGGCGCGCGAGGAGGTCGTGGTGAGCACAGGTTCGTCGTCGTCCGGGTCGTCCTCGGCGGGTCGGCTGTCGGAGTCCGGCCTCCCCATCAAGCCGGTCTACTCGGCCGACGACCTCGCGGGGTTCGACGCCGGCGAGCGCCTCGGCGTGCCCGGGGAGTACCCGTACACGCGCGGCGTGTACCCGTCGATGTACACCGGCCGGCCGTGGACGATGCGGCAGTACGCCGGGTTCGGGACCGCCGCGGAGTCGAACCGGCGCTACCACCATCTCGTCGCCGCCGGGACCGGCGGGCTCTCGGTCGCCTTCGACCTGCCGACGCAGATGGGCTACGACTCCGACGAGCCGATCGCGTCCGGCGAGGTCGGCAAGGTCGGCGTGGCCATCGACTCGGTCGAGGACATGCGCACTCTCTTCGGCGGCCTGCCGCTGGACCAGATCTCGACGTCGATGACGATCAACGCCCCGGCCGCCGTGCTCGTGCTGCTCTACCAGCTCGTCGCGGCCGAGCAGGGCGTCGACGGGTCCAAGCTCACCGGGACGATCCAGAACGACGTGCTCAAGGAGTACATCGCGCGGGGGACGTACATCTTCCCACCGAAGCAGTCCCTGCGGCTCATCAGCGACATCTTCGCCTACTGCCGCAAGGAGATGCCGCGCTGGAACACGATCTCGATCTCCGGCTACCACATGGCCGAGGCCGGGGCGACGCCCGCGCAGGAGATCGCCTTCACGCTCGCGAACGCGATGGAGTACGTGCGCGCCGCGCAGTCCGCCGGGCTCTCGATCGACGAGATCGGGCCGCGGCTGTCGTTCTTCTTCGTCGCGCGGACGACGCTGCTCGAGGAGGTCGCGAAGTTCCGTGCGGCCCGACGGATCTGGGCCCGGATCGTCCGGGAGCAGTTCGGCTCGACGAACCCCAAGGCGCAGATGCTGCGCTTCCACACCCAGACCGCCGGCGTCCAGCTCACCGCGCAGCAGCCCGAGGTCAACCTCATCCGCGTCGCGCTGCAGGGCCTCGGCGCCGTCCTCGGCGGGACCCAGTCGCTGCACACGAACTCCTTCGACGAGGCGATCGCGCTGCCGACGGAGAAGGCCGCCCGGCTCGCCCTGCGCACCCAGCAGGTCATCGCCTACGAGACCGACGTCTGCGCGACCGTCGACCCCTTCGCCGGCTCGTACGTCGTCGAGTCGATGACCGACGACCTCGAGGGCCAGATCCTCGAGCTCATCGGGGCCGTCGAGGACCGCGGCGGCGCCGTCGCCGCGATCGAGCAGGGCTTCCAGAAGACCGAGATCGAGAACTCCGCCTACCGGGTCACCCAGCAGATCGACTCCGGCGAGCGCACCGTCGTCGGGGTCAACCGCTTCACCCTCGACGAGGAGGAGCCGTACGAGCCCCTGCGCGTCGACCCGGCGATCGAGGCCGAGCAGCGCGCCCGCCTCGAGGTCCTGCGCTCCTCCCGTGACGGCGACGCCGTGGCCCGCGCCCTCGACGCCGTCCGCGCCGCCGCCGAGGGCTCGGACAACGTCCTGTTCCCCCTGCGCGACGCCCTCGCCGCCCGGGCCACCGTCGGCGAGGTCTGCCACGCCCTGCGCGGTGTGTGGGGCACCTACACCCCGGCCGACGCCTTCTGACCTCCCCGCCCGCTCGCCGCCCGCCGGGGTGCGGGCAGGACACGCCGCTCGCCGTGCGAGTGCGGGCGGTTCTGCAGGACAGGCGGTGGGCGAGTCCTGCAGAACCGCCCGCACCCGCGGGCGAGCCTCGGTCTGACGCGGTGCCGCCGTCTCCGCACCTGCCGGATGCGGGCAGGACACGCCCACCCGGGACCGGGTGCGGGCGGTTCGGCAGGACACGCGGTGGGCGAGTCCTGCAGAACTGCCCGCACACCTCGGGCGAGGGCGGACGCGCCGCCATGCCGGATCACGCAGCGGGCAGGTACCACCGGCGAAGCGCAGGGTCGCGTTCGGCAGCCTCCAGCCAGGCGCGGCGAAGCCGGTGGACCGAGCGGCCACGGTTCGTGGAGAGGTCACCGTTTCCGAGGACGACGGACGGCAGCCCGGCGTGGAGCATGGACTCGCGACGGCTGTGGTCGATGCTGCGGGCTCTCGCCGTCAGGTGCTGCGCGCCGTCGTACTCGCCGGCCAGGCCGGCCCCGGGCTCGAGGAGGTCCACCTCGGCCAGGACCTCACCCTCACCGTGGAGCACCGTCGCGTTGACGATCGGCTCCGGAAGCTTCGCGTCGACGACCCAGAGCAGCCGCATCGACGTCTCCCGAGGTGACTTCACCCCGGGCCGGCTCAGCGTCAGAGCTGCCAGCGCCTGGTCGACCCCTCGGCGACGGGCGTGCCGCTCGCACCACTCGGCGACCGCGCGCACCTCGAGGTCGGTCGCCTGACGGAGCGAGTCGAGAGCGATGACGGCGTCCTCGAGCGGCTCGAGCCGCGCGCGGTCCGCGGCGGTCCGGACCAGCGAGGTGACCGGTACGCCCCGGCGCAGCACCACCACGACGCCCGCCAGGTCGCTGCGCCACACCCGGGCCTCGCCGTTGCCGTTGCGCCGGCACGTCACCTGACGGGACATGCACACCAGCACCGGTAGTCGTCGTCCGTCCGCGGCGAAGCCGTCCGCCCAGAGATCGCCGTGCAGGCGCGCCGCGGCCCAGCCGCCGAGACCGCCGCCGTCACCGTCCTTGGGCACGAGCTCGGCGGCCCGCGCGATCCGGACGTCCGGGTCGTCGTCGTCATCCCAGACCGGGACGTGCAGGCCCTGCGCGTAGGGCCTCCACAGTCTGCTGCGTGCGACGTCGTGCCGGCTGACGCCGGCCGCGGCGAGGTCCCGCGTGCGTGTCGCCCCGTGGACGAGGTCGGCGGACCAGGGTCGCAACAGCGTCATGATCCGACGATGAGGGCGACATCGGTGGCCGAGGCCGCCGTCCTGGCCTCGCTGTGGACAACCCGTCGACTTCCAGGGCTGTGGAGGGAGCGTGCGTCGTCGTCCGGTCCGGTCCGGGGTGCGGGCCCTTTCGCAGGACACGCCGCCCGCGTGTCCTGCCGAACCGCCCGCTGCCGCCCCAGCTACGGCCTGTCCTGCCCGCACCACCACCGGTGACGCTCTGAGCGCGGGCACTTCCGCAGGACACGCCGGCGGCGAGTCCTGCCGAACTGCCCGCACCCCGGGCCAAGTCGGCGTGTTCTGCCCGCACCCCGGGCCGAGTCGGCGTGTTCTGCCCGCACCCGGCCCGGCGCCCGTGGTCGTGCCGGGCGGGGAGGGCGGCGGTCGATAGCCTGGGCCGGGTGAGCCGTCCTGACCTGTCCGAGCTGGTGGCCGTCTACGCGCACGAGCTCGTGGAGTTCCGGCGGGACCTGCACGCGCACCCGGAGACGGGGCACGAGGAGTTCCGGACGACCCAGCGGGTGGCGGAGCGGCTCCAGCGGCACGGGCTGCAGCCGAGCCTGCTGCCGGGGACCGGGCTGACCTGCGACGTGGGGGACGACGACGGCCCGGTGGTCGCGCTGCGGGCGGACCTCGACGCGCTCCCGCTCCAGGACGAGTCGAGCGTCCCGTGGGCCTCGACCCGGCCGGGGGTCGCGCACGCCTGCGGCCACGACGTCCACACGACGGCCGTCCTCGGGGCGGGGCTCGTGCTCGCCGACCTCGCGCAGACCGGACGGCTGCCCGGCCGGGTGCGGCTGGTCTTCCAGCCCGCCGAGGAGGTGCAGCCGGGCGGCGCGCTGTCCGTCATCGCGGCCGGCGGGCTCGACGGGGTGGGCCGCGCGTTCGCCGTGCACTGCGACCCGACGACGGACGTCGGCAGCGTCGGCGTGCGCCCCGGCCCGATCACGTCGGCGAGCGACGCCGTCGTCGTCCGGCTCTCCGGCGCGGGCGGGCACACCTCGCGACCGCACCTGACCGGCGACCTCGTCTACGCGCTCGCCGCCGTCGTCCAGCAGGTGCCGGGGATCCTCTCGCGCCGGCTCGACCCGCGGGCGGGCGTCGCGATGGTCTGGGGCCGGATCGCCGCCGGGGGAGCGCCGAACGCCATCCCGCGCAGCGGCGAGGTCGCGGGGACGCTGCGCTGCCTGGACGCCGCGGCGTGGGCGAGCGCCGGCACGATCGTCACCGACGTCGTCCACCAGGTCGTCGCGCCGTACGGCGTCCGCGCCGAGGTGCTGCACACCCGGGGCGTGCCGCCGACGGTCAACGACGCCGACGCCGTCCTCGTCGCCGAGGAGGCGCTGCAGGCCGAGCTCGGCCACGGCCGGGTCACCCTCGCCGAGCAGAGCCTCGGCGGGGAGGACTTCGCGTGGATGCTCGAGAAGGTCCCCGGCGCGATGCTCCGCCTCGGCACCCGGACCCCGGGTGGTCACACGTACGACCTGCACCAGGGCGACTTCACCGTCGACGAGCGGGCCGTCACGGTCGGTGCCCGGGTGCTCGCCGCGGTCGCGCTCGCCGACCTCGCCGACCGCGCCTGACCGCGCCTGACCGCGCCTGACGACGACCGACCCGCGACGCAGGAGGAATTGTCGTCCTTGGCCCGGTCGGCAGCGGATTCCCACAAGACGGCGCCCCGCGACTGTCAGGTGTTGCTGGTCACGGTTCGGACACCAAGGCCCTGCGGCCTGCGTCCCCGACACCATCAGCGGCTAGTCTCCGCAGGGAAGCCAGGCGTCCCCGTTCCGGCGGCGCCCCCTCTTGGACATGAAGGAGACACCCTTGCGTCGGGTGACCAAGCTTGTCGCGGTGATGGCGTCCGCGACCCTCGCCCTCGCCGCCTGCGGCGGCAGCGACGACACCGCTCCGGGGGCCACCGCCACCACCGGCGGCAGCGACGCCGCGAGCGACGTCAAGGTCGGCATGGCCTACGACGTCGGCGGCCGCGGCGACCAGTCGTTCAACGACTCGGCCGCGGCGGGCCTGGACAAGGCCGCCGACGAGTTCGGCGTCGAGATCGAGGAGATCGAGGCCGGCAACGGTGACGACGACGCCGCCCGCGAGGAGCGGCTGCGGCTGCTCGCCGACGGCGGCTTCAACCCGGTCATCGCCGTCGGCTTCGCCTACTCCAACGCGGTCAAGGCCGTCGCCACGGAGTTCCCCGAGGTCAACTTCGCCATCGTCGACGACAGCGCCGCCACCGCCGACAACATCGCCAACCTCGTCTTCGCCGAGGAGCAGGGCTCCTACCTCGTCGGCGTCATCGCCGCGCAGGCGACGAAGTCGAACAACGTCGGCTTCGTCGGCGGCGTCGAGACCGAGCTCATCAAGAAGTTCGAGGCCGGCTACACGGCGGGCGTCAAGGCGGTCAAGCCCGACGCCGAGGTGCAGGTCAGCTACATCTCCCCGGCCGGCGACTTCTCCGGCTTCTCCGACCCCGCCAAGGGTCGCACCGTCGCGCAGGGCCAGCTCGACGCCGGCGCGGACGTCGTCTACCACGCGGCCGGCGGCTCCGGCTCCGGCGTCTTCGAGGCCGTCGCCGCTGCGGGCGAGGGCAACTGGGCGATCGGCGTCGACTCCGACCAGTACCAGACGGCGGCGGCGAACCTCAAGCCGTTCATCGTCACCTCGATGCTCAAGCGGGTCGACACCGCGGTGTACGAGATGGTCAAGGCCAGCGTCGACGGCTCGCCGCTGAGCGGCGTGCAGACGTTCGACCTCGAGGCCGACGGCGTCGGCTACGCGACGTCGAACAGCGCCGTCGAGCCGTTCACCGCGACGGCCGAGGAGTGGAAGGCCAAGATCGTCTCCGGCGAGGTCACGGTCCCGACCGCGCCGTGAGCTGACCACTGGTCGGGTCGGACCCGGTCGGGCGCGATAGCGTCTGGCCGGGTCCGACGCCGTTCGTCCCCCCGCCCGTCCCACCTGACCGCCCCCAGGCCCAGGAGGCAGCCATCGTCACGCCACCGCCCGGCACCGCGGCCGCACCGGCCGTCGAGCTGCGAGGCATCACGAAGACCTTCCCGGGGGTCGTCGCGAACAAGGACATCGACATCACCGTGCGCCGAGGGACCGTCCACGCCGTCGTGGGCGAGAACGGCGCCGGCAAGTCGACCCTCATGAAGACGCTCTACGGCATGCACCGGCCGGACTCCGGGACGATCCGGGTCGACGGCGAGGAGGTCACCTTCGCCTCGCCGTCCGACGCCATCGGGCACGGGATCGGCATGGTCCACCAGCACTTCAAGCTCGCCGACAACTTCACCGTGCTCGAGAACGTCGTCCTCGGCGC
>JBQGCR010000225.1:0-6752 GCA_052038585.1 Kineosporiaceae bacterium | reverse complement strand
GAGGGCGGGCAGCACGCCCCCGCCGAGCTCGGACGGCGTCGCGAGCAGCCCGAGCATGACGAAGAGCCCGATCTGGGCGATCCAGCCCAGGCCCTCGGCGAAGCCGCGCGTCGCGTTGCGGTGCGGCAGGCGGCTGTTGCCCAGGACGAGGCCGCACAGGTACGTCGCGAGGAAGCCCGAGCCGTGCGAGACCGCCGCGAACCCGTAGGCGAAGACGGCGAGCCCGAACACGGCGATCGGGTAGAGGCCGGAGGAGGGCAGGGCGATCCGGCGCAGGCCCTGCGCGCCGAGCCACCCGACGGCCAGGCCCACGGCCGCGCCGAGGACGAGCTCGAGGACGGCCTCGGCGACGTAGAAGGCGACGCCGTGGCCGGAGTGGCCGGACGCCACCTCGGTGAGCGCGAGGACGGCGATGACGACGGGGGCGTCGTTGAACCCGGACTCCGCCTCGAGCATCCCGACGAGCCGCGGCGGCAGTGGCACCCGGCGCAGCACGGAGAAGACGGCGGCGGCGTCGGTCGAGGACACGACGGCGCCGAGGAGCATCGAGGCCGGCCAGTCGAGGTCGAAGAGGAAGTGCGCGACGGTGCCCGTGACGACGATCGACACGACCGTGCCGACCGTCGCGAGCACCGCGGCGGGCGCGACCGACGGCCGGATGGACGACCACCGCGTCGTCACCCCGCCCTCGGCGAGGATGACGACGAGCGCGGCGTACCCGAGCACGCCGGCGAGCGCGGCGTCGTCGAACATCAGCCCGAGGCCGTCCTCGCCGAGGAGCAGGCCGAGGCCGAGGTAGAGCAGGAGCGAGGGCAGCCCGGAGCGGGTGGACAGCCGCACGGCCGCGACGGCGACGAGGACGACGAGGGCGCCGAGGAAGACGTACCGGTCGAAGTCGTCGATGCTCATCGCTGGCTCATCGGCGTGCGGCCGCCCCTTCCTCCCAGGACCTCGGATCGGCACCACGGCCCCGGGGTGCGCCTGCTGACCACCTTATGGGGTCGTTAGTCTTCGCCCGTGCTGCGTCGACGAGCTCTCCGCCTGACCCTGACCTGGCTCGCCGCCGCTCTCGTCGTCGTCCTCGTCGCCGTGGTCGTCGTCGTCCAGGTGTTCCTGCGCCGCCCCTTCCCGGAGTACGAGGGCACCGTCGCGCTGACCGGCATGGACGGCACGGTGCGCGTGCTGCGCGACGAGCAGGGCGTCCCGCAGATCTACGCGACGACCACCGGGGACCTGTTCCGGGCCCTCGGCTACGTCCACGCCCAGGACCGGTTCTTCGAGATGGACGTGCGCCGGCACGTGACGGCCGGCCGGCTGTCGGAGCTCGTGGGGGAGAGCACGGACGCGCTCGAGGCCGACGCCGTCGTCCGCACCCTCGGCTGGCGGCGGGTGGCCGAGCAGGAGATGTCCCTGCTGTCGTCGAACACCCGCGCGGTGCTCGACGCCTACTCCGCCGGCGTCAACGCCTACCTCGGCGACCGCGGACGCAGCGAGCTCGCCGTCGAGTACACGGTGCTCGGGCTCTCCGTGCCGCTGGACCGGATCGAGCCGTGGTCGCCGGTCGACAGCCTCACGTGGCTCAAGGCGCTCGCGTGGGACCTGCGGGCCAACTACGCCGACGAGCTGGACCGGGCGCGGGCGTTCGGCGCCGTCCGGGACGTCCGGCGGGTCGAGCAGCTCTGGCCGGCCTACCCCGCGGACCGGCACGCCCCGATCGTCGGCGCGGCGCCGGCCGAGCAGCAGCAGGGCTCGCGGGTCGTGCCGACGGCGCGCACCGAGGCCGCGGCCCCGGCCGCCGACGTGCTCGACGTGCTCGCCGGGGACCCGGTCCGGGCGGCCTTCGACGCGACCGACCGGGCGCTGCGGGCGCTGCCGGGCCTCGTCGGCGCCGACACCGGCGAGATCGGCTCGAACTCGTGGGTGGTCTCCGGCCGGTTCACCGCGAGCGGCAAGCCGCTGCTCGCCAACGACCCGCACCTGCGCGTCTCCGCGCCGGGCATCTGGTACCAGGTCGGGCTGCACTGCGAGGAGGTCGGACCGGCCTGCCCGTACGACGTGTCGGGCTTCGGCATGAGCGGGCTGCCGGGCGTCGTCGTCGGGCACAACGGGTCGCTGGCGTGGGGCGTGACGAACATGTACGCCGACGTCACCGACTTCTACCTCGAGCAGGTCTCCGGCGACACCTACCTGCGCGACGGCGACCAGGTCCCGCTGACGACCCGCGAGGAGACGATCGAGGTCGCGGGCGGCGACCCCGTGACGATCGAGGTGCGCTCGACGGTGCACGGTCCGGTCGTCTCCGACGTCGTCGACGCGGTCGCGGCCGTCGGCGGCGCCGGCCCGGCCCGCGACGACGCGCCCCTGCGCGGGCAGGGCTACGCCGTCTCCCTCGCGTGGTCGGCGCTCACCCCGAACCGGACGATGGACGCGCTGCTCGCGATCGACACCGCGACGGACGCCGAGTCGTTCCGCGAGGCGGCGTCCCTGCTCGCCGTCCCGGCGCAGAACCTCGTCTTCGCGACGACGGACGGGACGATCGGCTACCAGGCGCCGGGTCTGGTCCCGGTGCGCCGCGGGCCGTCGTCCGGCTCGCCCGTCCCCGTCGACGGCACGTGGCCGCTGCCCGGCTGGGACTCGCGGTACGACTGGGCCGGCTGGCTGCCGTACGAGCGGCTGCCCGCCATCGTGGACCCGCCGGAGGGCTTCGTCGTCGCGGCGAACCAGGCCGTCGTCGCGCCGCGGGCGAACCCCGGCCTCGGCCGGGACACCGACTACGGCGACCGGGCGCAGCGGATCCGCGACCTGCTCGAGACGGCGACGGCGGCCGGCGGCCTCACCCCGGCGGACATGACGGCGATCCAGACCGACACCCGCAACGAGATCGCGCCCGACCTCGTGCCGCTGCTCCTCGAGACGGACGTCGACGCCTTCACCGCGCAGGCGCAGGACCTGCTGCGCGACTGGCAGCCCGGCTACGCCCAGGACACCGACTCCGCCGCCGCGGCCTACTTCAACGCGGTGTGGGCGAAGGTCCTCGACCTCACCGTCGCCGACGAGCTGCCCGACGGCGTGCGGGCGACCGGCGGGTCGCGCTGGTTCGAGGTGGTCCGGACCCTGCTCGAGACGCCGGACGACCCGTGGTGGGACGACCGCGGCACGGCGAACCTCGTCGAGACCCGCGACGAGATCCTGCGCCAGGCGCTCGTCGACGCCCGGCTCGACCTCACGAGCAACCTCGGCAAGGACCCCTCCCGCTGGCAGTGGGGCCGCCTGCACACCGTCCGGCTGCAGCACACCCCGCTCGGCGGCGAGGGCATCCCCGGCCCGGTCCGCGACCTCGTCAACGTCGGCCGGCGCGCCGCCCCCGGCGGCACCTCCGCCGTCGACGCCTTCGCCTGGGACGCCTCGTCCGGCACGTACGAGGTGACGTCCGGTCCCTCGATGCGGATGGTCGTCGACCTCGGCGACCTCGACGCCTCGACGTGGGTCAACCAGACCGGCGTCTCCGGCCACCCCAGCGACGACCACTACGACGACCAGGTCGACGCCTGGCTCGAGGGCTCCACCTTCCCCTGGCCCTGGAGCCGCGACGCCGTCGAGGAGTCCGCCGAGCACACCCTCGTCCTGCGCCCGACGGGCGACGAGGACTGACGGCCGGCAGCGTAGGCGGTTTCGTCGGTTCGCCGGTGATGTACGGAGCGCCCCGGTAGCGTTCCCGAGACTGGCGAAGAGGGGGACGCGTGAGCGACGACATCGAGCTGATCAGCGACGGCGACGGGCTGGCGGTGGTCGGCGACGCCCGGGCGGTGGACCGGTTCCTCACCGAGCACGACCTGCTCTCACGCGACCTCGGCCTGCAACGGCTCGGGCCTGCTCTGAGCCGCGGAGCGGCCGTGGCGCAGGCCGGGTCCCAGGTCGCTGCGCAGTCGGGTCGCTGGGTCAAGCTCACCAAGGACTCCGCTGAAGCCGTTCGCAAGTACGGGCTCTCGACCTCCAAGACCGGAAAGACACATGGCGTATTCCGGGGTGCGGACGGACGGTTCAAGGGGGTCGTCGAGCTCAGCAAGGGCCCGGGGACATTGGCCACCAACCCCGCTCTGCTGGCCGGTGCCGCGGGGCTCATGGCCCAGCTGGCGATGCAGCAGACGATGGACGAGATCCTCGACTACCTCGAGCGGATCGACAAGAAGGTCGACGACGTCCTGCGCGGTCAGAAGGACGCCGTGCTGGCGGACGTCGTCGGTGCGGATCTCGTCATCGAGGAAGCGATGACCGTCCGGGAGCAGACCGGCCGCGTCTCGGAGGTCACCTGGTCCAAGGTGCAGGCCCTCTCCCTGACGATCGCGCGCACCCAGGCCTACGCGGTACGCCGGCTCGACGCTCTCGCCGAGTCGGTGGAGGCCGCCGACCGCGCGGGAGACCTCGCCGAGGCCGCGGCCGACGCCCGCGCCCACGTGAGGGAGTGGCTCGCCGTCCTCGCACTGTGCTTCAGGCTGCAGGATGCGCACGCGGTCCTCGAGCTCGACCGGGTCCTCGACGCGTCGTACGAGGAGCTGGACCACCATCGCCTCGCGTTGACGACGGCGAGGCGTCGTCGGGCGGACCTCATCACCTCTGCAGCGGGAAAGCTCACGGACCGGCTCGACGCCGCGGCGGCGCGCGCGGACGAGAGGCTCCTGCTGCATCCCATGGCGGCGAAAGCGGTCGTGACCAGCAGGAACGACGTGGCCGAGGCGGTCGGTGACTTCCGTCGACTGCTCGGCCACGAGGCCGATCCGGACGCGCTCGAGGGGCGGCGCTGGGTCGACGCGGCCGCACAAGCGCGCGACCGTGCGATCCAGGCCGGAGGCGCCGGCTTGGGAGCAGCCCGCTCGGCGGGCGTGGACGGTGTCGACCTGGCCCGGTCCCTGGGCGGTCGGCTCGCCGGCGGACTGACCTCGCGGACGTGGCGCCGCGCGTCCGACACCTCAGCGGACGCCGAACCGCCTCAGGTGTAGGTCCGGCCCCCGAGCCGCCCCTTCAAGATCAGCGCGAGGTAGAGGTCTGGTACGGCAACGGCGTGCCAGGCCTCTACCTCGTGCAGATCTTGGTGCGGGTCACATGCGCCTCGGCGAAGGTCGCGGCGCAAGATCCAACAGATGCAGCGCTGAGGTACGGGTCAGCCGTACCCCAGCGCTGCATCTTCGTGATCTTGGACCGCGGGTCAGAAGGCCGGGCCGCCGGGGGAGGTCAGCCACATCCAGCGGCTGGGGGTGACGACGCCGTCGACGAGGCGGTCGTGGGGCTCGTCGGGGACGGCCTGGACGGCGGCGTCGAGCACCTCGTCGTCGTGGACGACGGCGAGGACGGGGACGTCGGGGTCGGCCAGGGCCAGGGCTCGGTCGTAGCTGCCGCCGCCCATGCCGAGGCGGTGGCCGAGGGTGTCGACGGCGAGGGCCGGGACGAGGACGACGCCGGCGAGGGCGATCCCGGTCGGGCCGAGGCGCTCGCCGACGGGCTCGGGTCCGCCGCCGTGAGGGCTGGGCCGCAGCTCGCCGGTGTCGCGCGCCCAGTCCAGGGACTTGTCCCGCAGCGTGACCGGGAGCAGGACGTCGACGCCGCGCTCGAGCAGCAGCCGGCGCAGAGGACCGGTGCCGGGCTCGGTGGGCAGGTCGGCGTAGACGGCGACGCACGCGGCGTGCCGGACGACGTCGAGCTCGAGCAGCACCCGCCCGAGGGTGTCCGCCAGCCGCTCGCGCTCGGCGGGCGGCCGCTCGCCGCGGGCGGTGCGCAGCCGCTCGCGCATGAGTCGCTTGGCCGCTGCCGGGTCCGGCGCGAGCCCACGCAACGCGGTCGTGCGGGTCGTCAGCGTCCCTCCCCCAGCGGACCGTTGCTCCGGTCGGGTGTCCGGGCGGTCACCCGTTGCGCCATCGTGCCACGATCGGGGGGTTCGTCCCAGGGTGGTGACCGGCTCGGAGGTGCTCGTGTCGTTGCGTGCGCGGCTGGCGCTCGTCCTGGCAGGCGTGCTCGTCGGCCCGCTCGTGGCAGCGGTGCTCGCCGTCGGGTACGTCGTGCCGCGGGCGACCGAGCGCGCGGACGAGGTCCGCGTCCAGCAGACGGCCCGGTCGGCCACCTCGTCGATCGTCGACCTGTGCTCCCACGTCAGCGCGACGGCGCAGGTCGTCTCGGCGCGCCTGCTGAGCTTCCCGGGGCCGCTGACGACCGGGCTCGCGACGCAGGTGACCAGCGCCGTCCCGCCGGACCCCCGGGTGCACGTCGCCGTCGTCGACGCTCGCGACCAGGTGCTCGCCACGACGGGCCAGGCCCGCCCGTCGCCCGAGGTCGTCACCTCGCAGGCCGAGTGCGGCGCCGGCGAGGCGCCCGCCTCCGGACCACCGGTGCTGCTCGCCGTCCAGCCCGTCAACGGCACGCAGGACGAGCCGCCCCGCGGCCGCGTCCTGGCCTGGGCGCCGCTGGACGGGCAGGCGCTCGACGACGTCCTGCGCCGGGTCGGGACGGCGACGGACGCCGTCGCGCTCCTCGCCCCCGACGGGTCGGACGGCGTCGTCGCCGCGACGGGCTCGGGCCCGCCGGACGGCGTGCTCGCCGCCTCGGACGCCGTCGACGCCGGCGTCGGCCGCCAGGACGGCGTCGCCTGGGCCGTCGAGCCGACCGCCACCGCGCCGTACACCGTCCTCGCGTGGACCGAGTCGGACCGCAACGGCGCCCTCGACCTCGCCCTGGCCGTGCTCCTGACCTCCCTCGCCGTGGCG
>JBQGCR010000224.1:0-3021 GCA_052038585.1 Kineosporiaceae bacterium | reverse complement strand
CTGGCGCGCCTGACCGCGCCTGACCTGCCTGACCTGCCTGGACCGGGAGCACGCGGGGCCGGTCCCCCGTCGGCCGGCCCCCCGCTCCCCCGCACGCTCCCCCGCGCCCATTCCTACCGGGCGGCCCGTCCGGCGGTCACGCGCCGGCCGGGAACTGTCGCAGATCTGTCAGGTCGGATCCAACCGTCGGCAAGGCACTCCGCGACGCGCTCATGCTCGGCGCCGAGGCGCATCACGTCGGACCGGAGCTTCCGCCGGAGTTCGGAGCTGCTCATGGAAGGGCTTGCCTTGGTCTGTCGAAAGGCGCACCGCGACAAGCGGACATGCTTGCCTTTCCTGCCGATCACCCTCTACCGGCCCTTTCATCCGTCCTGCTATCGTCCCGGACGGGAGGGGACAATGAGCGCTTCTGAGGTACTCAACCTGCTCGCAAGCATCATCGCCGGCGCGGCCGCTGGGGGCTTGACCGCATCCCTCAGCATCAGGCGGAACTCCCCCGACCAGCGTGCTTCCGGTCACGGCAAGATTGTCGGCCGCGACAACAGCGGCACCATGTGATGCCTGAGAAGCGGCCGTGGTGG
This sequence comes from Kineosporiaceae bacterium, assembly GCA_052038585.1. Taxonomy (GTDB): domain Bacteria; phylum Actinomycetota; class Actinomycetes; order Actinomycetales; family Kineosporiaceae; genus JBQGCR01. The sequence continues at coordinate 2,440 of JBQGCR010000224.1, read as the reverse complement.
AGCAGCGGTACGCACCAGTCTGCAGATCGGGGCAGTCAGACCGTCGGGCGGGACAACAGCGGGCACATGAACATCACGTCTCCGACGACCACTCAGTCGAACTCCTTCAACGCGAACATCAGCACGGGTTACGGCGTCAAGGACGTGCACCAGTTCATCGCCGAACGTGAGCAAGCCATCAAGGCCGATTACGACAGCTGGGCGCAGGATGTGCGCGCCCAGTACGACGAGCTGGCGGGGCGGCTCTCCGCAGCGATCACCGACTACTCCGCATTGAGCGATGAGCACGAACGAGCACTGGCTCAACTTGCACGACGCGAGACCAGAAGACGGCTGGACACGGGCATGCTGCTCGGCGGCGCCGGAAGCCTCCTGCTGATCGGCTTGCTGCTGGGCGTCGCCATCATGTCGCTAGGGTCGGGCAGAAGCGACGCGGGTGGCGAGTCTGTGTCAGCGCGACCGGCGACGACGATGACCGCATCACGAGGCGCTGTGCCTGACGCCTCTGCGGCGGCTGGCGGTGCTCCGGGCTCTCGCCTGAGCGAGGTCCCCGGCGACTACCTTGCGGCTGTCGTCGCGGGAGACGCTGAGCGCACGGCAGAACTGCTTTCGCCCGCCTTCTTGGGTCCGGAGCCTGATGCGAAGTTGGCGGACGTGCTGCAGTTCTGGAGTGGTTACTCATCCGCCAGCCTCTTCGCCGAGCCGAGACTCATGGGCCCGTCCCTCACCGGTAGTACCTGGGTGGCTGTTCCGGTCGCGTTCTCACCCGCCGACGGCTCAGCACCCATCTTCGAGTGGGTCTACTGGGCGATCGACAGTGAGTCTCGCATCGAGGCCACCGGCGGCTCTGGCGGTACGTGCACGCTCGAGCAACTAGGGACCTGCGAGCCCGAGGGGCAGCCACGGGACGGGTGAGATGCCGGCTGTGCTGACGAACTGATGCTCGCGTCAGCCGGCGGAGGCCTGCCAGGCGCGCCCGGCGGAGGCGACCCTGTCGTCGAGGGTGTGCCGCATCCGCCAGTCGAGGTCGCGGCCGGCCGCCTCGCCGGTGGCGACGATGCGCGCCGGGTCGCCGGGGCGGCGGGGCTCGACCTGCGGGGTGAAGTCGATGCCGGTGACCCGCCGGACGGCGTCCATGATCTGCAGCACGGAGGCGCCGTCACCGCTGCCGAGGTTGTAGACCGGCTCGAGCGGCGTCCCCTCCTCGAGGGCCAGCGCGGCGGCGACGTGGGCGAGCGCGAGGTCCTGCACGTGGACGTAGTCGCGCACGCACGAGCCGTCCGGCGTCGGGTAGTCGGTCCCGAAGACCTTCGGCGTGCGGCCCTCGGAGAGCGCCCGGAGCACGAGCGGGAAGAGGTTGTGCGGGCTCGTGTCGTAGAGGTCGTCGTAGCCGGAGCCGACGACGTTGAAGTACCGCAGGCTCGTCGCGCGCAGGTCGCTGACCCGGACGACGTCGCGGATCATCCACTCCCCGACGAGCTTGCTCTCGCCGTAGGGGCTCTCGGGCCGGGTCGGCGTCGTCTCGGTGACGAGGTCGACGTCCGGCGTCCCGAAGGTCGCTGCGCTGGAGGAGAAGACGAGCGCTCCCACCCCGGCCTCGAGCATCGCCGAGAGGAGCACGTGCATGGCCGTGACGTTCTGCTCGTACGTGTGCAGCGGCCGCTGGACGCTCACCCCGGCGTACTTGAAGCCGGCGAGGTGCACGACGCCGGTGACCGGTGCCCCGTCACCGCCGCGCAGGGCCCGGGCGACGGCGGCGGGGTCGACGACGGAGCCCTCGACGAACGGGACGTCGTCGGCGACGAACTCCCGGTGCCCGCTCGACAGGTCGTCGAGGACGACGACGTCCCGCCCGCTCTCGCGCAGGCAGCGGACGACGTGCGAACCGATGTAGCCGGCGCCGCCGGTCACGAGCCAGGTCATGCCCCGACCCTACCCACGCCGTCGCGCACGTCCGTGACGGCGGCGGGGGCGGGGACGGTCCTGCGGACGCTTGACGCCGGTCCACCGGGTGGATCAGCGTCAAGCCTCTCGGGGGTCACCCCGGCCCCCGGGTCTGCCACGAGCGCACGACGCCCGGGCGGGGTGACCCGGGCCGGGACCACCCCGGTCGAGAACGCGGTGACGACCCCGGCGACGAGGGCGACGACGGCCGCCCCGTCGACGTCCACGACCTGACCGGCGAGGGCCGCCGCGACCCCGGCGACGGCGGCGGCCGGCGGCAGCGCCCACCGCACCGCCCAGCCGTGGTGGGCGAGGGCGACGACGACGGCGGCGCACGCGGCGAGGACGACGGCGCGCCCTGCTCCCCCGTCGGGCAGGACGCCGTCGAGCAGGCCAGGCACGCAGCCCGCGAGGAGCGCGAGCGCGGCGGCGGCGAGGAGCACCCGCTCCCGGCGGGCCCGCCCGGCGGACGGCCCGGCCTCCCGCGGCGCCGAGC
>JBQGCR010000223.1:0-7235 GCA_052038585.1 Kineosporiaceae bacterium | reverse complement strand
GCGGCGCCCGCCGCACCCTTGCCGCGGCCGCCGCGCTTGCGCCGGCCGAGGATCTTCGTGACGAACCACACGACGTCGGCGGGCCGCGGGACGAGGATCTGCGAGACCGACAGGTGCGACAGCCGCCGGAACTGCCAGACGGCGATGCTCGCGTTGACCGTGTACGCGACGAGGCTCGTCAGCGCCGCGCCCATCGCGCCGAGGACCGGCGTCAGGGTGACGAGGCCGACGACGGTGACGACGGCGGCGATGACCTGCCCGAGCGAGCGCCGGCCCGGCCGACCCTTGGCGAGCAGCCCCGCGGCGAGCACCTGCTCCACCGAGAACGGGATCGTCGCGATGAGCAGCACCTGGGCCATCGTCGTCGCCGGGGTGAAGTCCGCGCCGAAGACGAGCCTGATGAGCCAGTACGCGCTCAGCGCCGCGACGATCGCCCCGCACGTGGTGAGGAAGACGACGACGCGCGCGGCCCGGGCGATCATCGAGACGTTGTCCCGGTGCGCGGACTCGGCGAAGAGCACGTTGCGCACCGCGTTGACCGCGGTCGACGGCAGCTCGGCGAAGTGCACGGCGACGACGTAGTAGCCGAGCTGGGCGCCCGAGGCGACGGCGCCGAGGACGAGCTGGTCGAGCCGCCAGTTGACGAGGTTGCCGAAGACCGCGCCCCAGCCGCGCACGCCGTAGCCGGTGAGCTCCCGGGTCAGGTGGGGCCGCGGCGGCGCGAGGTCCTCGGGGGGCGTGCGGTGCCGGCGCAGGGCGATGAAGAGGAAGCAGCCGCCGATGACGGTCGCGGCCACCTGGGAGACCGCGGCGGTGTGCACGTCGAGCGTGCCGAGCAGGAGGAGGACGACGAAAGCCGCGAGCCGCAGCAGCGGGGTGAGCACCCGCTCGATGTTCACCGCCCGGAACTCGCGCATCCCGCTCACGGCGAACCGCAGGATGATGACGAGCATGAGCAGCGGGAGGAAGAAGACGACCTCGCGCAGCACCGGGACCGTCGCGGGGTCGTGGATGAGCCACGGCGCGAAGTACCACAGGGACGCCCCGGCGAGGACGCCCGCGACGAGGCTGACCCGGGCCACGCGCCAGAACACCCGGCGCGGGTTCTGCCGCAGCGCGGCGATGCCGTAGGTCGTCGCCTCGGGCAGGCCGAGGTTGGCGACGAACATGAGGACGAAGACCGGCGCGATCGCGGCCGCCATCTGGCCGCGCTGCTCGGGGCCGAGGGTATGGGCGAGGATCGGCCCGGAGGCCAGCGACGTCAGCGGCAGCGTGAGGTTCGACAGGCCCGACCACAGCGCGGCCCGGCCGACCTTGCGGTTGGCGGCGTCGCCGCCTCCCCCGCCGGGCCCGCGGCCGCCGTGCCCCCCGCCGGAGCCGGAGCCCGACCCCGAGCCGGAGCCTGCGACGTCGTCGTCCCGGCCCCGGTCCAGCGCCGCGGGCGCGTCGTAGGGCTCGGAGGAGACCGGGTCGGTCGCGAGGGGGTCGGCGGGCAGGACCGGTCCCGCGACGTCCGCCGACGCAGCAGAGGACCGCCGCTCCGGGGACGGGTCGGCGGTCATCGGTCTGCTCTGCACGTCAGGTGTCTGCCCCTCGCCGGCCCACAGTGGTCATGCCGGGCACCGTCGCCCTGCCGTCTCGCGTCCCCGTCCGGGGACAGCATGGCAACAGCGGCGCCCGCTTGTCAGCCGCTTGCCGTGCCCGCGGCGTCACACCGCGACGACTCAGCGTACGGCGACGCGCGCGGGTCCGGGTTGCCCGAGGGCGGTCGCCGGGACGGTGGCGGCGCGGGCCCGCGGCCGGGCCGGGGCGACGCGGGCCGGGACGGCGGAGGCCGTCGTCCCGCTCTCCGGGGACCACCCGACGGTGTTGTAGGCGGCGACGGAGAACGTGTACGCCACGCCGTTCGCCAGGCCGGGCACCGTGCCGCTGCGGTAGGCGCCGCCGACGTGGACGACCTTCCCGCCCGGGCTCGCGGTGATCCGGTAGGCGACGACGGTGCGCCCGCCGTTGCTCGCGGGGGCGGTCCACGAGACCTGGGCGGAGCCGTCGCCGGCCTTGGCCGAGACGAGCGACGGGGCGGTCGGGGCGGTGGCCGGCGGAAGCGGCGTGACGGCCGCGCTCGGCGCCGACGCCGGCGAGGTGCCGACGGCGTTGACGGCCCGGACGGTGAAGGTCACCGGGGCGCCGGCGGGCAGGCCCGTGACGGTGGCGCTGCGGGCGCTGCCGGAGGCGGTCGCTGTCTGGCCGGTCGACGCGGTGACCGTGTACCCGGTCACGGCACCGCCGTCGGCGGGTGCGGTCCACGTCACGGTCGCCGAGGTCTCCCCCGCCGTCGCGGTGACGCCCGTCGGCGCGCCCGGCGCCGTCGCGGGGTCGATCGTCGCGACGACGACGTCGCTGCCGACCGGCAGCGGCACGCTCGCCGCCGTCGTCGTGCTCTGGGCGGCGCCGGAGACCGACGGGCGGTGGACGCGCACGGTGGCGGCGGAGGCGAGGGTCAGGGTGGGGGTGACCGTCGGGACGCTCAGCGTCGTCCTCGTCTTGCGGTCGTAGGCCGACACGTCGCGCCAGACGACGACGACGAACGTGCCGTCGCTCTTGGCGAGCAGGAGCTGGCGCATGTCGCTGCTCTGCCCGTCGAGGCGGTAGGCGAGCGTGCCGGGCCGGAAGGAGGCGCCTTTGTCGGCGAGGAGCCGGTAGAGGTTGGCCGTCGCGGTGAAGGCGGGCTTGGGCGTGCCGTCGAAGGTGTTGAGGCCGAAGTGGCCCTCCTGGTCGGTCCGCGTCGGCTCGTAGAAGTAGTCGAAGAGCTCGTACTGGAAGACCCGCGCCGTGCCCCGGATGTAGTGCTCGAGCACGAGCTTGGGGGCGTAGACCCCGGCCAGCCACTCCGGCGTCGGGAAGTGACCCTCGGACGTCTTGTGCGCGTTGTGGTACCCGGACTCGGAGTAGACGACCGGCTTGCCGCCGGTGATCGCCTTCTCCTGCGGCGTGAGGTCGTCGATGCGCACGCTCGGCCGCTGGGCCCCCGGGTAGTTGTGCAGGTTGCCGAGGTCGCACCACGCGGAGATGTCGCCGAGCTCGGTGAAGCCGGTCCGCATCCCGAGCGCCGGCGCGAGGACCGGGATCGAGCGGGTCGCGGGGTTGCCCTTGACCGCCGTCCACACGGCCTTCTGGTGGGCGCGCAGCTCGCCGGCCCAGCCCGGGCGGCCCGACAGGTTCCACTCGTTGGCGCCCTCGAAGCTCTCGACGATCGGCGCGAGGCCCTCGTGGACGACGCGGTCGAGGAGCACCTGCGGCGTCTGGACGGTGTTCGGCTCGCCCATGACGAGGTTGAACTTGATGCCCGTCGCGGCGTTGATCGTCTTCATCGCCGCGTAGATGTCCGGCCGCCGGTCGTACATCCGGGTGCGGATGTGGCGGACGTTGAGCTCCTGCAGGCGCTGGATGACCAGCGGGAGGTTGCGGTACGGCGAGCCGGTGTACCCCAGGTGGGCCACGACGCCGTAGGTGTTGACGACGCTCTCGGCCGCCTGGGCCTGGACCGGGGCGGGCGTCGTCGCGGCAGTGCTCATGGGCGCGCCCACGGTGCCGACGAGTCCCAGGGCGATCGTGAGGACGGCGGGGGCGGCGAGCCGGGAGAACCTCGTTGTCATGCCTGGTGCTTCGGTCCCACCCCCGGGCACCTTGTTAGGCCTCGGGCGCATTCGTTACACGGGCGATCTTCACCCGTCCGGCGGTCACCCGGACGGCGCAGGGCACGGCGTGTCCGACGTCACAGCTCACCACGACGCCCCGAGAACCGGACGAAACGGACGGCGGCGTTGCTCCGTCCGGGGTCGGCCCGCACCGGTGCGTCCCGCGACGAACCGTCATCGAACCACCCGGACGGCCCAACGCCCGGGCCGCCCGCCTCACCCGCCGGCGCGCGGCGCGCCGGATCGGCCGTTCGTGTGCGCCGGGGCACCGATGTCCCGGAAGCGAAACCTCCGGCCCCCCGGCGCGAAGTACCCTGTGCGGCATGAGCACGAGTCAGGACGAGGTCCAGTACGACCAGCGCAGGCTGCTGCGCCTCGCCATGCGCCACTGGCCGCTCCTCGCGGTCTGCGTCCTCCTCGGCCTCGCGCTGGGCGCCACCCGGCTCGTCGTCGGCGGTGTCCCGTACAGCGCCACGAGCGAGGTGATCGCCGGCCAGCCGATCACCATCGCGTCCCTGACCAGCACGACGAGCCAGACGACGAGCCAGGTCCGCAACGTCGACGCGCAGCTGCGCACGCTGCAGAGCGACACCGTCGCCTCGATCGTCGACGAGAAGCTGCCCGCCGGGCACGCCCCGTACGACGTGAGCTTCCGCAGCGGCACCGACACCGACGCCATGACGATCACCGTGACGTCGACGGACGGCACCGTCGCCCGGGACGCCGCCAACGAGTTCGCCGGCGCCTACGTCGCCGTCGTGACCCGCGGCAACCAGGACGTCATCGACGCCACGGAGAAGCAGCTCAACGCGAACATCGCCTCGATCGGCGAGCAGCTGTCCAAGCTCCAGGCGCAGCTCGCCGCCGCGACGGAGGACTCGCTGCCGTCGGTGCGCGAGATCGTCCAGCCGCAGCAGAACTCGCTGCTCGACCAGCGAAACGCCCTGAGCAAGCAGCTCGACCAGGTCGCGCTCGCCAAGGCCGTCGGCGCCTCGGGCAACGCCCGCGTCATCCAGGAGGCGACGTCGGCGAGCCAGACGCTCATGTCGATCGTCAGCCCGCTCGTCCTCGGCGGCGTCCTCGGCCTGCTCCTCGGCCTCGCCCTCGTCGTCTGGCGCGAGCTGCGCAGCGGCTCGACCCAGGAGACCGACGACGTCCTGGCCTCCGGTCTCGACCCGCGCTCGGTGCTGTCGGTCGACCTGCGGCTGCCGTCCGGCCGCGGCGGCGCGGTCGGCGCCCCGTCCGAGCTCGAGGTGACGAGCCTGCGCCAGGTCGCCGCGACGATCTGGCCGTCCGGGCACTCCCGCTCGGTGAACTCGGCGACGCTCCTCGCGCCGGTCGACCGCGACCCGCTCGTGGCGGCCGCCGTCGCCGCCCGGCTCGGCGAGCAGCTCGCCGAGCTGCACCGCAACGTCGTCGTCCTCGAGATCGACCCGGTCAACGACGAGCTCCAGCGCTACTTCCCGCAGGCCAGCGGCCGCGGGCTCGCCGAGGTGCTGCGCCGCGAGTGCCACCTCGAGGAGGCGCTCGTGGCCCGGTCGCAGGGCCGGCTGTGGGCGCTCGGCGCCGGCCGCGGCCTCACCTCCGCGGAGCTGTCGAGCCCCGAGTTCACCGAGCTGCTCACCGAGCTGACGCAGCGCTGCGACCACGTCCTCGTCGTCGGGGCGCCGCTGCTCGACGCCGCGGAGTCGGTCATCGTCTCCCCGCTCGTCGACGACGTCGTCGTCCTCGTCCGGGCGGGCGCGACGAAGCGCAGCCAGCTGCGCCGGCTCATCTCCCGCGTCACCGACCCGGCCCCGGCCGACAGCGCGCTCGCCCGGCCGAGCGTCCTGCTCGTCGGCCCCGGCCACTCCCCGCGCCGGGCGGCCCGGGCCGCCCGCGGCAGCCCGAAGGCCGCGGTCGAGGCACCGTCGCGCCGCCAGCTCGGCGGCGCGCCGCCGGCCGCGCCGAAGACGCCGGGCGCCGCCGGGAAGAACCCGGCGCTCGGCTGGCTGGACTGACCCGGCCCTAGCGGCCGGGTCACCGAGCACCACCCGCACCACCGGCACGGCACGGAGCCACAGCGCCTCGGGGGAAGCGCGACCATCCGACAGGGAGACCCAGCGCGTGACCCGTTCCCCTCGAGTCCTCATCGCCCACGACTACCTGACCCAGCGCGGCGGCGCCGAGCGCGTCGCGCTGTCGCTGCTCGACGCCTTCCCCGGCGCGGAGATCGTCACGACGATCTACGCGCCGGAGACGACGTTCCCCGAGTTCCGGGACCGCACGGTCCGCACGCTGTGGGTCGACAAGGTGCCGGCGTTCCGCGCCGACCCGCGGCGGGCGATGCCGTTCCTCGCCCAGGCGGTGAGCTCGGCGAGCCTGCCGCCGGCCGACGTCGTCGTCGCCTCGACCTCCGGCTGGGCGCACGGCCTGCCGGCGGACGTGCCCGTCGTCGCCTACTGCCACACGCCCGCCCGCTGGCTGTGGGAGACGCCGGACTACATGGCCGAGGTGCCGGCGCCGCTGCGCCCGCTGGCGCGCGCGTCGTTCCCGGCGCTGCGCCGCTGGGACCGCAGGGCCGCCGGGCGGGTGCACACCTACCTCGCGAACTCCACGCTCGTGCGGGACCGGATCCGCCGGGCGTACGGCCGGGACAGCGAGGTGCTCCACCCGCCGGTGGCCATCGACCCGCAGGGCGCGCTCGAGCCCGTGCCTGGCGTCGAGCCCGGCTACCTGCTCTGCGTGAGCCGCAAGCGCGGCTACAAGAACGTCGACTCGATCTGCGACGCCGTCGAGGGCCTACCCGGCGAGCGCCTCGTCGTCGTCGGCGGGCTGCCCGAGCGCGAGGACGGCCTCGCGTGGTCGAGCCGGCTCACGGGCGTGAAGAACCTGTCGGACGCGCAGATGCGCTGGGTCTACGCGAACGCCGCCGCGCTCGTCGGGGTGAGCCGGGAGGACTTCGGGCTCACCCCCGTCGAGGCCTACTCGTTCGGGACGCCGGCGATCACGCTGCACTCGCACGGCTACCTCGACTCCGGCGTCGAGGGCGTGACGTGCACGTGGATCGAGGACGGCACGGCCGAGGAGATCCGCCGTGGCATCGCGCGGTTCCGGGCGACGACGTTCGACCCCGCCGCCGTCCGCGCCCACGCCGAGCGGTTCAGCGAGGCCTCCTTCCACGCGCGGATCCGCGAGGTGGTCGACCGCGTGCTCGGCGGCGGCACCGGGCTCGTCGACCGGCAGGTCGTGCTGCCGGACGTCGCGCACCAGCAGTGCTGAGCGTCCTGGGGACCGACCGCGCCGGAGCCGTGACGGGGGACGACGCCGCGACCGCGGCGCGGGAGGTCACCGCATCGCTCGGGCTGCGCGCCGAGCCGGTGCGCCGCCCCGAGGGGACGACGAACGCCGTCTTCGCGTGCGGCGACGCCTTCGTCGTCGTCCTGCCCCCCGGGAGCGACCCGCAGCGCGCCGCGGCCCGCACCCGCCTGGCCGCCGTGCTCGCCGCGGCGGCCCCGGTCGTGCGGCCGTGGCCGGCGGCGCCCGAGCCGGTCGCCG
>JBQGCR010000222.1:0-6751 GCA_052038585.1 Kineosporiaceae bacterium | reverse complement strand
CGGTCGTCGTGGGTGCCGCGGCGAGCGTCGCGAGGGCGGTCGCCGCCCGCGGCACCGGCACGACGAGGGCGTCCATGACGTAGAAGGAGTCGAGGTCCGGGTCCAGGATGAGGTTGGAGTCGTTGCCGATCCGGGTCACGGCGTCGGCGGCCTCGCGGGCGGCCTGCGGGTCGCCCGACGCGACCGCCGTCGTCAGCGCCTCGAGCGCGGGCCGCAGGGCGACGACGCCGTCCCGCTCGGCCGTCGAGAAGGCGATCTGCTGGCTGGTGACGCTGACGAAGCCGCCCGTGGCGACGACGGCGGGGACGACGAGGACAGCGCTGAGCAGACCGAGACGGGCGCTGGTGCGCAGGCGGTCGACGAGCCACTGGGCTGGGGCCGGCATGGTCGTCGTGTCGGCCTTGCCGGGATCGGACTGGAGTGCGTCACCCGATCGGGCGACGCGGCGTCAGCGCTGGACGGCGATGTTCGACAGCGTCCCGATGCCCTCGACCTCGACCTCGACGCGCTGGCCCGCCCGCATCGGCCCGACGCCCGCCGGGGTGCCGGTGAGGATGACGTCGCCCGGCAGCAGCGTCATCGCCGCCGAGACGTGCGCGACGATCGCGCCGACGTCGTGGACCATCTGCGAGGTGCGGCCGTCCTGGACCGTCCGCCCGTCCAGCCGCGTCGTGACCCGCAGGTCCGACGGGTCGAGGTCGGTGACGAGGTAGGGGCCGAGCGGGCAGAAGCTGTCGAAGCCCTTGGCGCGCCACCACTGCTTGTCCTTGGCCTGGAGGTCGCGCGCCGTGACGTCGTTGGCGCACGTGTAGCCGACGACCACCTCGGCGAACCGGTCGGCCGGCACGTCGCGGCACATCCGGCCGATGACGACGGCGAGCTCGCCCTCGTAGTGCACGTCCTCGCTCTGGCGGGGCAGCCACACCGGGTCGTCCGGTCCGACGACGGAGGTGTTCGGCTTGAGGAAGACCAGCGGCTCGTCCGGCACCTCGTTGCCGAGCTCGGCGGCGTGCTCGGCGTAGTTGCGCCCGATCCCGAGCACCTTGCTGCGCGGGATGACCGGCGCGAGCAGCCGCGCGTCGGCCAGCGGCACCCGCTCCCCCGTCGGCGTCACCGGTGTGTACAGGGGGTCCCCGGTGATGACGAGCAGCTCCTCGGCGCCCGGCTCGCCGTGGACGGCGGCGAAGCGGGGGTCGCTGCCCTCGGTCGTGAACCTCGCGATACGCATGGTGGCGAGCCTAGGCCAGCCGATCGACGACGCCGTCCGGCCGGGGTGCCACCGCCGCCGTGGCCGCGATCTCTCTCGCTGGCGGACCGGACGCTGAGTGTGGTCCAACGGCGCGATCCACGGCGTGATCCACGGACATCCCGGGTCGCCGGGGCAGGCCTGCGCGTCTGTGGATCACGTCCGCGACGTTCGCGCCGGTCCAGGGATAACCCCCGAGCGTCCGTGGACCCCCGGACCCGTCCGCCGCGAGGCCCTGTGACCGACCGATGATCCATGACGTGATCCACGGACACCCCAGGTCGCCGGGGCAACCCCGCGCGTCCATGGATCACGTCATCCACGCCGCGCACAGTCCATGGATCACCAGCACCGGTCCATGGATCACCAGCGCCGCGTCGTGGATCAGCAGCACCGCGCCATCAATCAGTCGGAGTCCCCGCTTCAAGATCGATGTCATGATCCATGTGCCGCAGCCGTCGCCCTGGCAACACCCACGCGCCATGGATCATGACATCCACCTCGACGTCGTCACATGGATCACCGGCAACGCGTCATGGATGACCATCACGGCTCCATGCATCACCGGCACCGCGCCATGGATCACCACCAGCACGCCATGGATCACCAGAAGCCCGGCGGCCGGGGGGACCCACCGCTCGTCGTACCGTGGAGGCGTGGGATGGCAGGAGCTCGAGGCGGCGCACCACGCGCGGGTGGACGCGCTGCTCGCCGACCACCTGGCGCGGGCGTCACGGCACGAGAAGCACCCGGTCGAGGACTTCCTCTTCACCTACTACTCCCACCGGCCGGCGCAGCTGCGGCGGTGGCACCCGGGTGCGGGCGTCGTGCTCGACGGGCCGGCGGCGCGGGAGCGGCTGGCGTGGCGGGACTACGCGGAGGTGGACGGCGGGGTCGCGCTCGACGTCGCGGGGTTCCTCGCCCGGCGCGGGGACGCCGTCCGCCGCACGCACGCGCTGCTCGCCGCCACGGCGGGACGCCCCGCGCAGTACGGCTGCTTCGGGCTGCACGAGTGGGCGATGGTCTACCGGTCGACACCGGAGGAGGTACGGCACGCGGGGCTGCCCCTGCGGCTCGGGCACGCGGGGACGGACGCCGTCGTCGAGGCGTCCCGGCTGCGCTGCACCCACCACGACGCGTTCCGGTTCTTCACCCGGGACGCCGTGCCGCGCAACGCGACGCAGGTGCGGCGCGAGGACCAGGTGGCCCTCGAGCAGCCGGGCTGCCTCCACGCGACCATGGACCTCTACACGTGGGCGTACAAGCTCGGCCCGGCCGTGCCGGGCGAGCTTCTCGTCGACTGCTTCGTCCTCGCCCGGGACGTGCGGGTGCTCGACATGCGCGCCTCGCCGTACGACGTGACGTCGCTCGGCCACACCCCGGTCGCCGTCGAGACGGCGGCGGGGCGGGCCGAGTACGTCGAGCACCAGCGCCGCTTCGCCGAGCGGGGCGCCGCGCTGCGGGCCCGGCTGCTCGACGTGACGACGGACCTGCTCGCCGCGACCGTCCCCGCCTGACAGCGGGGCACGGAGCGCCTCAGAGCTCGACGGGCGCCGAGCCGGCCGGGTACTTCTCGGTGAGCAGGCGCTCGCGCATCTCGATCCACGAGCCCGGGCGGATCCCCTTGCGGCGCAACATGATGACCTCGCGCGCGAGCCCGGCGGCGCGGGCCACGGTGGCGCCGTCGTGGGCGAGCAGCGCCTTGACCCGCTCGCCGGCCGGCAGCGGCGCGCGGACGACGGCGACGTTGACGTCCCACAGCACCCGCAGCTTCGGCGGCACGAGCGGCGGGCGCCCCGACGGGTCGAACCACTTCGCGAGCGTCGTCCGGTCGAGCGAGCCGAGCCCGACGCTCGACTCCTGCACCCGGCGCAGGAACAGCCGGTCGGGCACCTCGGCGACCTTGCCGCGCAGCGCGACCTGGGCGAGGACGGTGACGTCGGAGTTCACCTTCGTCGTCAGCAGCGTGACGTCGCGCAGGACGGCGGTGCGGAAGACGCCGAACATCGGGTTGCACAGCCAGCGGTCGGCCGCGAAGCCGCGCATCCGCCGCCACGCCTCGTCCTGGCGCAGGTCGAGCCCGTCGCGGTGCTCGCGCACCGTGCGCCCGGCCTCGTCGATGAGCCGCGAGCCGCAGTAGGCCATGACGACGCCCGCGTCGGCGTCGAGCGCGGCGACGGCCTTGGACAGGTACCCCTGTCCGACGAGGTCGTCCCCGGAGGCCCACTTGAACAGCTCGCCGCGCGCCATCGGCACGAGGTCGTTGAAGTTCGCGGTGCCGCCCCGGTTCACGGCGTGCCGGACCACCCGCACCCGCGGGTCCTTCTCGGCGTACTTGTCGGCGATCTCGGCCGTGCCGTCGTCCGAGGCGTTGTCGCTGACGACGAGCTCGAAGTCGGTGAAGTCCTGCGCGAGAAGGCTCTCGATGGACTCGCCGATCGTCGCCGCGCTGTTCCACACCGGCATCCCGATGGTCAGCCGAGGTACCGTGCCGCCGTTCGTGCCGTTCATGATGTGCCTCCCGCACCTGTGCGTGACCCCCGCGCGGCGTCCCTGCGCCGTCCGGGTCGGACCCGGTCCCCCGTGTCCCGTCGTCGCGTGACGACGCTTGAGGAGGGCGGCCGCACTGCCGACCTCCGGTGTGTCACCGGACGGCGCGACCGCCCGGAACCTGTCGACCTCCTCGGGGAGCCCGCATGAGCACGCCCACCACCCGTCCCGCCCGCCTGCTGCGGGCCGCGACGGCGCTCGCCGTCGGCGCGGCGCTCTCGGCCGGCCTGCTCGCCGGCCCCGCCGACGCCCGCGACGGGCGCGCCTCCGTCACCGCCGGCCGCACGGCCGTCGTGCGCGTCGACCCCGCGAGGACGGCAGCCCCGGTGACCACGGCCCCGGTGACGAGCACCCCCGTCCCCGGCCGGCCCGGCGGACCGCTCGTGCCCGACGCCGGCGTCCTGCTCGGCGTCTACACGTCGGCCGGCTGGGCCGGGACGACGGCCGCGATGAAGCGGGTCGCCGCCCGCGAGGCGCTCGTGGGGCGCTCGTTCGCGATCGACCACCACTTCTACGCCTGGGGCGACTCGATCCCCTCGGGCATGGAGCAGGCCGACCTCGCGGCCGGCCGCGTCCCCCTCGCCACGTGGGAGCCCACCCAGGGCCTCGACGTCATCCTCGACGGCAGCCAGGACACGCTGATCCGCAAGCGCGCCGCGACCGTCGCCGCGCTCGGCCGGCCGATCATGATCCGCTTCGGCCACGAGATGAATGGCGACTGGTACGTCTGGGGCGGCGCCAGGTCGAGCACGCCCGGCACGACGGACGGTCCGGCCAAGTTCGTCGCCGCCTGGCGCCGTGTCCACGACCTCTTCGTGCAGGCGGGCGCGACGAACGCCGTGTGGGTGTGGAGCCCGAACTGGGTGAGCATCCCGACGCAGCCCTGGAACGCCTTCACGGCCTACTACCCCGGCGACGCGTACGTCGACTGGGTCGGCGTCGACGGCTACAACTGGGGCACGCAGCGGCCGGGGGGCTGGCGCGCGCTCGGCCCGATGCTCCAGCCGGTCTACGACGCGTACGCCGCGCGCAAGCCCGTCATGGTCGCGGAGACCTCCTCGACCGAGGTCGGCGGCGACAAGGCCGCCTGGGTGGCGCAGACCGCGGCGACGCTGCAGCGCGACTTCCCGGCCGTCGCGGCCCTCGTCTGGTTCGACCAGGACAAGGGCGACGTCGACTGGCGCCTGGACTCCTCGGCCGCCTCCCTGACCGCCTTCCGGGCGCTGGCCGCGAACCCCTGGTTCACGCCGCGGGCCGGCGTCACGGCGCCCGCCCTCGTCCCCGCGAACCGCCTCACCGTGGCGCCGTACGGCGACCGGTCCGCCGAGAGCCCGCTCGCCGGCCGCACCCTGTCGGGCCTGGTCCACGTCCGCGCGCACCCCGTCAACGGCGTCGACCAGGTGGCCTTCCACCTCGACGACCCGTTGCGCCGCAACGCTCCCCGGCGCGTCGACACCTGGGCTCCCTACGACCTCGTCGACGGCACCGCGACGAGCGCGCTCGACACCTCGACGCTCTCCCCCGGCGCGCACACGCTCACCGTCGCGTCCACCGTCGCCGGCTGGACGGAGGTGACGACCGTGGCGTTCACCGTCGCCCAGCCGACGGCCGTGCCGGCCGCCCAGGTCAAGGTGTCCCTCTCGGCCGACCGGACGTCGCCCCTGACGCTGTCCGGACGGACGCTCGCCGGCAGGGTCTACGTCACCGCCTACCCGCTGCGGCCGGTCACCCGGGTCCGCTTCCACCTCGACGACCCGCTGCGCGCCCGCGCGCCGCTCGGCGACGAGTACGGCGCGCCGTGGGACCTGCGGGGCGGGACGGCGAGCGCCGCGGTCGCCTGGGACGTCTCGGCGCTCGCAGCCGGACGCCACACGCTCACCGTGGTCGCGACGCTCGCGGACGGCACCGTCGAGGCGACGACGGTCCCCTTCACCCGCTGACGGCGCGGGCGCCGGCGGACCGGCGCCCGTCACGGCGGCCCGGGCCGCGCGCCCCAGTAGGGGTCGTCGGCGAGCTCGCGGAACGCCTCGAGGGTCCGCGGGCCGGAGTCCATCTGCCAGCGCGCCTCCTTGTCCTGGTCGAACCAGACGACGGCGACGACGGCCGGGAAGTCCTGGACGTCGCGGCGCACGGAGGCCACCCACTCGGCCTTCGCGGCGTCCGCGTCGCCCGTGCCGTCGGTGCCGCCGTCCCCGGCGCCGACCTCGGCGACGACGACCGGCTTGCGGTCGGCGTAGTCGTCGTAGACGGCGCCGAACATCTCCTCGAAGGTGCGGTGCTCGGGGTCGTCACCGCGGCCGGTGTAGCCGTCGACGCCGACCCAGTCGACGTACTCGTCCCCGGGGTAGTAGCGGTCCCAGGCGTTCCACGGCTCGTCGGGCACGGACTCGTTGTTCGGCGACCAGACCCAGACCACCTGGTCGGCCCCCTCGTCCCGGAACACGTCGTGGACGTGCCGCCAGGCCCGGACGTACTGCGCCGCAGCCGCTTCCCCGCCCTGCTGGGCGCCGCTCCACGAGTACCAGTCGCCGTTCATCTCGTGCGCGAAGCGCAGGAGCACCGGCCGGTCGAACGCGGCGAGGTCCCGCGCCCGTGCCCGGACGGTCGCGTCCCAGTCGCCGTCGGCGATGTCGTCGAGGTCGGCGTCGAACGGCTCCCACGTGACCATCGGCAGCCGGCCGTCGGCGACGTCCGCCTGCTCGAGCCCGGTCGGGAAGCGGTCCTGCCACGCGTAGAAGTGGTGCGCCACCGCGAGCGGCCGGCCGAGGTCCCGCTCCCGGTCGCGGACGTCGGCGACCGCGGCGGCGTCGTCCTCGAACGAGCCGTCGGAGACGTACCCGCCGAGCAGCACGCCGCTGTCGGGCACGAGCGGTCCCTGCGGGCGCGTCGTCGGGTGCTGCGCCGGGCGGTCCACGACGAGCAGGACCGCCGCGACGACGGCGAGGGCGACGACGC
>JBQGCR010000221.1:0-6055 GCA_052038585.1 Kineosporiaceae bacterium | reverse complement strand
GCGGGTGCGACCGTTGCGGTCCTCGAGGACGACGAGGTGGACCCCGCCGCTCTTCTCGGTGCGCAGCACCGCGACGACCCAGCCGGTCTGGACGGCCTCGACGACGAGCCCGGGCTCGGCGGGCGTCTCGGGCCGCTCGCGGCGGCGCCGGGAGGCGGCGACGACGTCGCCGGCGTAGCGGTCGGCAGGGGGCACCCGACGACGGTACCCACGCGCCGGCGGCCGGGGACCGCAGCGGCGATGCGTGTCGCCCCGATTACCGCTGGTTGCTGGTGAGATGTACGGTTCTCGCCGTTTCGTGCTGAGATCGACGCACCGAGGAGAAGCCATGGTCGAGCCCACCGGGGCTGCCCGACCCGGCGACGGGGACGTCCCCGAGCCGGCGCTCGCGCACACGCTCAAGCGCCGGCACCTGTCGATGATCGCCATCGCCGGCGTCATCGGCGCCGGCCTCTTCGTCGGTTCCGGCGCCGCGATCCAGGAGGCCGGTCCCGGCGTCCTCGTCTCCTACGCCGTCGCGGGCACCCTCGTCGTCCTCGTCATGCGGATGCTCGGGGAGATGTCCGCGGCGAACCCGGAGACCGGGTCCTTCTCCGCCTACGCCGAGCGCGCCATCGGCCGGTGGGCGGGCTTCAGCATCGGCTGGCTCTACTGGTGGTTCTGGGTGGTCGTCCTCGGCGTCGAGGCGACCGCGGGCGCCGTCATCATGAACCGCTGGGTGCCCGGCGTCCCGCAGTGGACGTGGGCGCTCGTGCTCATGGCGCTGCTCACCGTGACGAACCTCTTCTCGGTGAAGAACTACGGCGAGTTCGAGTTCTGGTTCGCCTCGATCAAGGTCGCCGCGATCACGGCCTTCCTCCTCCTCGGGCTCGCGGCGATCCTCGGGCTCATGCCGGGCGTCGACGCGCCGGGGACGAGCAACCTCACCGGCCGCGGCGGGTTCTTCCCCGAGGGCGGCGGGCCGGTCTTCGCGGCGATGCTCGTCGTCGTCTTCTCGTTCTTCGGTGCCGAGATCGCCACCGTGGCCGCCGGCGAGGCGGACGACCCCGTGCACGCGGTGCGCGCCGCGGTGAACTCCGTCGTCTGGCGCATCCTCGTCTTCTACCTGGGCTCGATCGCCGTCGTCGTCACCCTGCTGCCGTACGACGACGCGAGCATCGGCACGAGCCCGTACGTCGCGGTGCTCGACCGGATCGGTCTGCCCGGCGCGGCGACCGTCATGGACGTCGTCGTCCTCACCTCGGTGCTGTCCTGCCTGAACTCCGGCCTGTACACCGCGTCCCGGATGGCGTTCAGCCTCTCCCGGCGCGGCGAGGCCCCGCGCGGGTGGCGCCGGCTGTCCGGGGCCGGCGTGCCGCGCACGGCGGTCCTCGTCTCGACCGTCGTCGGCTTCGTCACGGTGGTGTTCAACTACACCTCGCCGGACACGGTCTTCCTCTTCCTCGTGAACTCCTCCGGCGCGGTCGCGCTCTTCGTCTGGCTCGCCGTCGCGGTCTCCCAGCTGCGGATGCGCCGGGGCCTGGAGGAGCGGGGCGAGGAGCTCACCCTGCGGATGTGGGCCTTCCCCTACCTCACGGTCGCCTCGATCGTCGTCATGGTCGGGCTCCTCGTCGGGATGGCCGTGAGCCCGGACTCGCGCACCCAGCTGTTCCTCTCGCTGCTCGTCGCGGCGGTCGTCGTCGTGGCCGGCGTCGTCCGCAGCCGCGGGGGCTTGCGGGTCGTCTACCTCACCGCGTCGCAGGAGCGCTCCGCGGCGAGGGACGGCGGTGGGCCGGGGTGACGACGTAGACTGGCACTCGGAAGTCGGGAGTGCCAGGGCGTCGGACGGTGGAGGTGGGCGTGAGCGAGGACCGCAGGCTTGCCGTCCTCCGGGCGATCGTCGAGGACTACGTGTCCACCCGCGAGCCCGTCGGGTCCAAGGCGCTCGTCGAGCGGCACGCCCTCGGGGTCTCCCCGGCGACGATCCGCAACGACATGGCCGCGCTCGAGGAGGAAGGGCTCATCGCCCAGCCCCACACGAGCGCCGGCCGGGTCCCGACCGACAAGGGCTACCGGCTCTTCGTCGACCGCCTCTCGGCCGTCAAGCCGCTCGACGTCGCGGAGAAGCGGGCGATCCAGACCCTGCTCGACGGCGCGGTCGACCTCGACGACGTCGTCGACCGCACCGTCCGCCTCCTCGCCTCGCTGACCCGCCAGGTCGCCGTCGTCCAGTACCCGAGCCTGACCCGCTCGACGGTCCGGCACATCGAGCTCGTCCCGCTCGCCGGCACCAACCGGCTGCTCCTCGTGCTCATCACGAACACCGGCCGGGTCGAGCAGCGGGTCGTCGAGGTGGGCCCGGCGGCCGGGGAGCAGCCGAGCGAGCAGGTGCTCGCCGACCTGCGCGCCCGGATCAACGCCGCGACGCAGGGCCGCCGGCTCGCCGACGTCGCCACCGCCGTCGCCGCGGTCCCGGACGGCCTGCCGGAGGAGGACCGGCCGATGGCCCGCGCCGTCCTCGACGCCCTCGTCGACACCCAGGACATCGAGCGCGAGGAGCGCATCGTCCTGGCCGGCACGGCGAACCTCGCCCGGTCCGGGCCGGACTTCCTCCAGTCCATCGGGCCCGTCCTCGAGGCGCTCGAGGAGCAGGTCGTGCTCCTCAAGCTGCTCTCGGAGATGGCCGAGGACGCCTCCGGCGTCGGCGTGCTCATCGGCCGGGAGACCGGTCAGGTCGGGCTCGCCGAGGCGGCCGTCGTCGCGAGCGGCTACGGTTCCCAGGGCGAGGTCGTCGCCCGCCTCGGCGTCCTGGGACCCACCCGGATGGACTACCCCACGACGATGGCCGCGGTGCGCGCCGTCGCCCGCTACGTGTCGCGCATCCTCGCGGCGAACTGACCGACCGACCCCCACGAACAGGACCGACGGAGCCCGGTGAGCGACTACTACGAGGTGCTCGGCGTCTCGCGCGACGCCACGCCCGAGGAGATCAAGAAGGCGTACCGGAAGCTGGCCCGCCAGCTCCACCCGGACGTCAACCCCGGGCCAGAGGCCGAGGAGCGCTTCAAGGAGGTCGGCCGCGCCTACGACGTGCTGTCCAACCCCGAGAAGCGCCAGGCGTTCGACATGGGGATGGACCCCAACGGCAGCGGTGGCGGGATGGGGCCGGGCTTCGGCTTCAGCGACATCTTCGAGACCTTCTTCGGCCAGGCGGCCGGGCCGCGCGGCCCGATGCGCCGCCCGCGCCGCGGGCAGGACGCGCTCATCCGGATCGACGTCGAGCTCGCCGAGGCGGTCTTCGGCAGCCAGCGCGAGATCCAGGTCGACACCGCCGTCGTCTGCCCGACGTGCCAGGGCTCGTGCTGCCAGCCCGGCACCTCGCCGCGCACGTGCGAGGTCTGCAAGGGCCGCGGCCAGGTGCAGCGCGTCGCGCGGTCCTTCCTCGGCCAGGTCATGACGACGCAGGCGTGCGTCGCCTGCCAGGGCTACGGCACCGTCATCCCCTCGCCGTGCCTGGAGTGCTCCGGCGAGGGCCGGGTGCGCACCCGGCGCAGCCTGACGATCAAGATCCCCGCGGGCGTCGACACCGGCACCCGGATCCAGCTCGCCGGGCACGGCGAGGTCGGCCAGGCGGGCGGCCCGGCGGGCGACCTCTACGTCGAGGTCGCCGAGAAGCCGCACCCGACCTTCACCCGGCGCGGCGACGACCTGCACTGCACCCTCGAGGTGCCGATGACGGCGGCCGCGCTGGGCACCGTCCTGCCGCTGGAGACCTTCGACGGCACCGAGGACCTCGACGTGCGCCCCGGCACCCAGTCCGGGGAGGTCGTCACCCTGCGCGGGCTCGGCGTCCAGCACCTGCGCGGGACGGGCCGGGGCGACGTCCACGTCCACCTCGCGGTCTCCACGCCGACCCGGCTCGACGAGCAGCAGGAGGCGCTGCTGCGCCAGCTCGCCGTGCTGCGCGGCGAGGAGCGGCCGTCGGGCAGGATGACGCCCGCCCACCAGACGCTCGTCGGCAAGCTGAGGGACCGGCTCGCCGGCCGGTGACCGCCCCGCTGTTCCTCGTCGCGCCCGGCGCCCTCGACGGGCTGGCCGCCGGCGCGTCGTACGTGCTCGACGGCCCGGAGGGCCGGCACGCCGCCACGGTGCGGCGGCTCGGCGCGGGGGAGCCGGTCGACCTCGCCGACGGGGACGGCGCCCTCGTCCGCGGGCTGGTGCGCGGCGCCGGCCGGGACAGCCTCGTCGTCGCGGTCGAGGCCGTCGAGCGCGTCCCCGAGCCCGACCTGCGGCTCGTCCTCGTCCAGGCGCTCGCCAAGGGCGGGCGCGACGAGCAGGCCGTCGAGTCCGCCACCGAGGTCGGCGTCGACGCCGTCGTCCCGTGGCAGGCCGCCCGCAGCGTCGTCGTGTGGAAGGGCGAGCGCGGCGAGAAGGCGCGCGGCAAGTGGGCCGACGTCGCCCGCGCCGCGGCCAAGCAGGCCCGCCGGCCGCGGGTGCCCGTCGTCGAGGCGCCGGTGACCACGGCCGGCCTCGTGCGGCGCGCCGCCGCGGCCGCCGCCGTCCTCGTCCTTCACGAGGGGGCCGCCGCGCCCCTGACCGCGGTCGACCTCCCGCCGGCCGGCGAGGTGCTCGTCGTCGTCGGCCCCGAGGGCGGCGTCGACGCCACCGAGATCGAGGCCCTGACCGGGGCGGGCGCGCGCGCCGTCGTCCTCGGCCCGACGGTCCTGCGCTCCTCGACGGCCGGTCCGGCCGCGCTCGCGGTGCTCTCGGCACGAACCGGGAGATGGTGACCCCGGCCCGTCGGTCGTTCGGGTGATCGTCTACCCTCTGCGCGTCACGCGGCGTGGCGCGGCCGTGAAAATTCCTGGGACACGGGGGTTCCGTCCGAGCCACGGCATCGGTTAGGTTTCCCGTCGCCACCTTGTGCAACTGCAAGTGACACTTCCGGTTGCACCACTGTTGCCAACGTCCACAGGAGGACGAGGATGTCCCGTCGTACTGCTTCCGCTGCCGCCGTCGCCCTCGGCGCGGCCGTCTCGCTCGTCGCGCTCGCCCCGCAGGCCGACGCCGTCGTCGCCGGCACGTGCACCTCCGCGACCATGAAGGCCGCCTTCTCGCCGGGCGTCACCACCAAGCAGCAGCCGATCGCCACGACCATCACGGCCGGCAAGCTCACCGGATGCTCCGGCGACGCCGCGATCCCGTCGTCGAGCGCCACCTTCACCGGCAGCCTCAAGTCGGTCGTCACCGCGACGAGCGCCGGCCAGAGCTGCACCGCCGGCACCGCCAAGGGCAAGCTCAACATCAAGTGGGCCAACGGCCAGACGACGACGGTCGCCATCACGCAGAAGCCGGTGACGACGACCTCGACGCCGTTCGACCTGCGGATCACGGGCAAGGTGACGGCCGGCGTCGGCCTCGCCGAGCAGGCGACCATCGCGACGACGGTCACGCTCACGCCGACCGCCGGCACCTGCCTGCTCACGCCGCTCACCGCGGCCACCCTCGCCGGCAAGATCACGATCAGCAAGCCGTGACGCCGGCGACCTGCTAGGTCGTCCGCACGGCACGGGCCCCGGTCATCCCCCCTCGGTGACCGGGGCCCTTCGCCGTCCCCGGCCACGGCCGTCAGGGGGCGACGACGAAGTCCTTCGTGTCGGTCGCGGGCAGGACGGGGCGTCCGTCCGCCGGGGTCCCGGCGTCGAGGACGGCGAGCCGGTAGCGGCCCGCGACCGGGGTCGGCAGCGCCGCCGACCACGTCCCGTCGTCGGCGGTCGTCAGCGTCCCGCTGCGCCGCGTCCCGTCCGGGCCCTCGAGGAGCCACTCGAGGTCCCGCCCGGGGCCGTCGCCGACGCCCGTCGCCCGCACGACCGTGCCGGACGGCTCGTGGCCCTGCTGGGGGTCGATGACCCAGACCGGTGCGCGCAGCCCCGCCTGCCGGGTCATCCCCGGGGTGAGCGGGGCGACGTCCCAGGCGCTCGTCCGCGCCGCGCCGTCGACGAGCAGCGTGACGGGCACCGGGCGGCCGTAGGCGGCGGTCGCCGTCCACACGAGCTGCTGGAGCGAGGCCGCCGCG
>JBQGCR010000220.1:0-2233 GCA_052038585.1 Kineosporiaceae bacterium | reverse complement strand
GGGTCGCCCCGCCGTAGACGACGTCGACGGCCAGCCCGTCGAGCTCCTCGGCGACGACCCGGCGCGCGCGGACCTCGTCCTCGGGCCGGGTCACGAGGACGAACGCGCTCATCCCGGCGACCTGCCGGGCGTGCAGGAACGACCACGCGAGGACGCTGCGGCCGGCGAGGGGCAGGAAGACCTTGTTGACCGGCGCGCCGTCGAGGACCGCCCCGAGCCGGCTGCCGCTGCCGCCGGCCAGGACGACGGCGGCGGCGCGGACGCCCTCGGGGTTGCCGCTCACCCGGTGCACGCTAGCCGAGCCGCTACGGTGAGGCGCGTGACACCTCCTGGCGCACGACCGGTCCCGCAGGTCATGACGGCGGTCGTCTGCCACGGCCCCGAGGACTACCGGCTCGAGGAGGTCCCGGTCCCCGTGCCGGGACCGGGGGAGGCCCTCGTCCGGGTCGAGGCGGTCGGGATCTGCGCGAGCGACCTCAAGTGCTTCCACGGCGCGGCGAAGTTCTGGGGCGACGCGACGCGCCCCCGGTGGGCGGAGACCGAGGTCGTGCCCGGCCACGAGTTCGTCGGCCGCGTCGTCGCCCTCGACGACGCCGCGCGCGGTCGATGGGGCGTCGACGTCGGCGACCGCGTCGTCTCCGAGCAGATCGTGCCGTGCTGGGAGTGCCGCTACTGCCTGCGCGGTCAGTACCACCTCTGCGCGGTCCACGACATCTACGGCTTCAAGCGCCGCACGCCGGGGGCGATGGCGACGTACATGGTCTTCCCGGCGCAGGCGCTCGTGCACCGGGTGGACCCGGCCCTGCCCGCCCACCACGCCGCCTTCGCCGAGCCGCTGTCCTGCGCGCTGCACGCCGTCGAGCGGGCGCGGATCGCCTTCGACGACGTCGTCGTCGTCGCCGGCTGCGGCCCGATCGGGCTCGGCATGGTCGCGGGCGCCGCGGCGCGCTCGCCCCGCGAGGTCGTCGCGCTCGACCTCTCCCCGGCCAAGCTCGACCTCGCGCGGCGCTGCGGCGCGACCCGCACGGTGAACATCGCCGAGGACGACGCCGGCGCGCTCGTGCGCGGCCTCACCGGCGGCTACGGCGCCGACGTCTACCTCGAGGCGAGCGGCCACCCGTCGGCCGTCGGGCAGGGCCTGGACCTGCTGCGCAAGCAGGGGACGTACGTCGAGTACAGCGTCTTCGGCGCGGACGCGACCGTCGACTGGTCGATCATCAGCGACGACAAGGAGCTCGACGTCCTCGGCGCGCACCTCGGCCCGGGCTGCTGGCCGGCGGCGATCCGGATGCTCGAGGCGGGCACGCTGCCGATGGACGAGATCTGCACGCACCAGCTGCCGCTCGCGCAGTTCGCCGAGGGCCTCGACCTCGTCGCGGCCGGCGACCGGTCGGTCAAGGTCACCCTCCTGCCGGGCTGAACCCCCACCGCCGCAGCGGTTCCCACGGACCGCCGAGGTAGCGCCACAGCGCGAGCCCGGTGCCGGTGACCTCGTAGGGCGCGAAGGCCGCGGCGAGGTCGGCGAGCGTGGCGCGAGCCCGGTCCGGCGTCACCTTGTTCTGCACCGTGACGTGCGGTCGGGACCACTGCCGGTCCTGCGGCGTCAGGTGCGCCCGCCACCGGTCCGCGAGCCCGGCCCGCAGCGCGAGCAGAGGCGGGCACACGAGGTCGTAGGCGACACCGCGGCCGAGGGACCGCACGCGCTCGACCGTGACCCGCAGCGGGCCGGTCCCGGCGGCGGCCTCGGCGACGTCGTCCTCGACCGCCGCGCGCCGATCGCCCGGCAGGTGGTGGAAGAGCGTGACGTGCGCGGCGAGGTGGTTGCGGTCGGCGGGGAAGTGCCTGCGCCGCAACGCGTCGAAGCGCTCCTGCGCGGGCGCGTCGAGGGTCAGCGTGAGGACCAGCGGTGCGTCGCTCACCCGGCCACCGCCGCGAGGACGTCGGCGACGACGGCGTCGAGCGGCCGGCCGGCGTCGACGAGCGCGTGATCGCGCGTCCACGGCTCGACCTGCCGGTCGAGCACCGCCTGCCACGTCGGCTCCGGGACGTGCCGGAACGGCCGGGTGCGCCCCTCGAGCCGGCGGCGGTGCTCGGCGGCGTCGGCGACGGCGAGGACGACGTGCCGCGTTCGGTGCGGGACGTCGCGCGGGTCCCATGTCGAGCGGGCGGGCTCGCCGTCGTTCACCGCGTCGACGACGACGGCGCCCCCGGCCGCGAGCGTCGTCCGGGAGGC
>JBQGCR010000219.1:0-1671 GCA_052038585.1 Kineosporiaceae bacterium | reverse complement strand
CCGAGCTGGTGCGCGCCCAGCGACAGCGTGCCGACGGGGAAGGTGAGCGCCCACCATCCCGGCGTGAACGCGATGCGCGCCGCGAAGGCACGGACCGTGACGACGAGCGCCCACGTCGCGAGCGGCGCCCCGACGGTGAGGGTGACGAGCCCGTACCCGACGGCCACCCGGTGCGCGAGCGCGGCGGCCTCAGGCGTGAGCAGCCCCGCCGAGGCCGCCGACAGCGAGACGGCGGCGGCGGTCGACTGGCCGACGATGCCGAGCGGGATCCAGGCCGACGGCGCGACCGCGGGGTCGAGCGGGCTGACCCGCCAGTGGTGGTGGTAGACCACCGCGAAGACGAGCGAGCCGAGGACGAGGGCCACCGTGAAGCACGTCCACGCGAGCAGGACCAGGAGCAGCCGCGGCCCGGTGGCGGCCACGTGCGGCACGAGGGAGGCCCCGGTCGTCGCCGAGACCATCGGCGGCACGACCGGCAGGCCCCACGCGGGCGACGGCGGACCCGGGTGGCCGCGGACGAGCAGCGCCGCGAAGCCGAGCGCGGTGACGAGCCCGAGCAGGGTCCCGGCCGTCCAGAGGACCGCGTCGACGACGACGGGGTCGACGAGCGACCCGGGCCCGGTGGCGGGCAGCACCGCGAGGGTCGCCGCCCCGACGGCCAGCAGGCCCATCGACACCGTGCCCCACGAGGGCAGCGCCGCGAGGTCGGTCACCGACGCCCGCAGCGTCCCCGGCCGCGTCGCGCACCGGACGGCGAACGCCGCGGTCAGCCCGACGAGGACCACCCAGCCGAGGACGAGCACGACGAGGGCGGCGCCGTGGAGCGGACGGGCGCCGCCGGCGTGCGCCTGGAGCAGCGTCGCGAGGATGCCGGTGCCCATCACCGCGGGGTACCAGACGGGTCCGGGCGGCGGGAGGGACCGAGTCGTCGTGACGGGCGTCGTGGCCTGCGTCGTCGCGGCCCCGGCCGGGGTCGCCGGCGCCGGGCTCGTGGTCACGTGGGTGGTCATGGTCCGAGCCTTCCCGCCGCGGCAGGTTGCGGCCAGCCCCCGCGTTCCTGTCAGGTGACAGGCGTGGCCTGTGACGGGTCCGGACGCAGGGCGGCGGCCACGAGGGTGACGAGGTCGCGGGCCGGCCCCCGGGCGGGCAGCCGGCCGCCCTGCCAGACGGCGGTCAGCGCGCGGCGCAGCGCGAGCCCCGTCGTCGTCACCACGACGAGGTCCCCGGTGTCGACCAGGTGCGCCGCCGAGCGACGGCTGACGAACGCCGGCGGCCCGCCGGCGGCGACGGAGGCGAGCAGGGCGGTCGTCGTGTCGAACACGGCCTCCGGCGGGGGCGGGACGACGCCGGCCTCCTCGAGCGCGGCCTCCCAGACGCGCCGGGTGCCCGAGCCCTCCTCCCGGCTGCTCAGCGCGCGGATCGCCAGGTCCTCGGCGACGAGGAGCCGCCGGCGGCGGGCCCAGAGGTCGTCGGGCGCGGCGACGAGGACGAGCTCGTCGACGCCCACGCCGCGGTGCCCGAGGCCGTCGAGCGGCACCGGTCCCTCGACGAACCCGAGGTCCGCCGCCCCGGAGCGCACGGCATCGACGACCGCGGCGGAGTTCGTGGCGTGCAGGGTGACGTCGGCGACGGACTCGCGGCGGGCCCGCACGAGGACGCGGGGCAGGACGG
>JBQGCR010000218.1:0-13035 GCA_052038585.1 Kineosporiaceae bacterium | reverse complement strand
GGCATCGGGCAGGTCCAGCCCTCGAAGTCGAGGTCGGACGGGGCGTCGTCAGCCAACGGGGGCCTCCTGCCGGGCCGGGGCCGCGCTGAGGCGGCGGTAGAGGTAGTAGGCGGCGCAGGCCCCCTCGCTCGACACCATCGTCGCGCCGAGCGGGGTGCGCGGCGTGCACTCCGTGCCGAACGCCTCGCACTGGTGCGGCTTGATGAGGCCCTGGAGCACGTCCCCCGCCCGGCAGAGCGGCGACTCGGCGGTCGTGAGATCGGCGACGCCGAACCGCACCTCGGCGTCGAAGTCGCGGTACGCGTCCGACAGGCGCCAGCCCGACCCGGGGATCGTGCCGATGCCCCGCCACGTCCGGTCCGTCACCTCGAAGACGTCGGCGAGCATCGCCTGCGCGGCCGGGTTGCCCTGCGCGGGGACGGCGCGCGCGTAGGCGTTCTCGACCTCGTGCCTGCCCTCCTCGAGCTGGCGGACGGTGCGCCGGATGCCCTCGAGGATGTCGAGCGGCTCGAAGCCGGTGACGACGATCGGCACCCGGTGCTCGCGCGCGAGCGGCTCGTACTGCCCGGTCCCCATGACCGAGCAGACGTGCCCGGCGGCGAGGAAGCCCTGCACCCGGCACGTCGGCGAGCCCATGATCGCCGAGATCGCCGGCGGCACGAGGACGTGCGAGACGAGCATGGAGAAGTTCGTGACGCCGAGCCGCTTGGCCTGGTGCACGGTCATCGCGTTGGGCGGCGCGGTCGTCTCGAAGCCGATGCCGAAGAAGACGACCTGCTTGTCGGGGTTCTCGCGGGCGACCTGGAGCGCGTCGAGCGGGGAGTACACGACGCGCACGTCGCCGCCGGCGCTCTTGACCCGGAACAGGTCCTTGCTGCTGCCGGGCACCCGGAGCATGTCGCCGAAGGAGCAGAAGACGACGCCGGGCGTCGCGGCGATCTCGAGCGCCTTGTCGATCGTCTCCAGCGGCGTCACGCAGACCGGGCAGCCGGGGCCGTGGATGAGCTCGACCTGCTCGGGCAGGAGCTGGTCGATGCCGTGCCGGATGATCGAGTGCGTCTGGCCGCCGCACACCTCCATGAGCGCCCACGGCCGGGTGACGGTCGCCCGGATCTCGTCGAGGAGCCGGCGGGCGAGGTCGGGGTTCCTGAACTCCTCGAGGTACTTCACGAGGCCACCTCCGGCGCCGGCGCCCCCGGGCGGCCCAGCGGGTCGCCGAACTCCTCCTCGAGGATGCCCAGGCTCTCGAAGAGGGCGAGGGTCTCCAGCGCCGACGCCTCGTCGAGCTTCTGGATCGCGAAGCCGACGTGGACGATGCAGTAGTCGCCGACCTGCATGTCCGGCAGGTAGGCCAGGCACACCTGCTTGACGACGCCGCCGAAGTCGACCTGCGCCATGCGCGTGTCGTCCTGCTCCGCCACGGAGAGGATCTTGCCGGGGACTGCGAGGCACATGAGGGTCAGCCTTCCGTGCTGGAGGTGCCGGTGGAGCGGGTGGACCGTTCGTGGAGCCGGGCGGCGGCCACGGCGACCTGGCCGAGGGCCAGACCGCCGTCGTTGGCCGGGACCGTGCGGTGGCGCAGCACCGTCAAGCCTGCCTCGCGCAGGCCGTCGAGGACCAGGGCCGTCAGGAGGGCGTTGCCGAAGACCCCGCCGGACAGGGCGACGACGGCGACGCCGTCCTCGTCGCGCACCCGCCGGGCGAGGTCGACGACGGCGCCCGCGAGGCCGCGGTGGAACCGTGCCCCGACGACGGCGGCCGGGGCGCCGGACCGGACGTCGTCCGCCGCGGCGCGCACGAGCGCTGCGCAGTCCCAGACGGGCCCGTCGCCGGCCTCCACCAGGGGCAGCGGGTAGCGGCCGGGCTCCGCGCAGCCGCGGGCGAGCCCCTCGAGCTCGATCGCGGCCTGCGCCTCGTAGCCGGCCTCGTGGCAGACGCCGGCGAGGCTCGCGACGGCGTCGAAGAGCCGGCCCGCCGACGACGTCGGCACGCAGGCCAGATTCGTCGCGAGCTGGTGGGCGAGCACCCGGCGCTCCGCCTGCGGGCAGGCGACGACCGGCGGCAGGTCGTCGGTCCAGTCCAGGCCGGCCGCGTGCAGGTGGGCGAGCGCCATCCGGTAGGGGCGACGGACGGCGGCGTCCCCGCCGGGCAGCGGCACGTACGACAGGTGCGCCCGCCGGGCGTACCCCGGGTAGCCGCCGAGCAGGGCCTCGCCGCCCCAGACGGCACCGTCGTCCCCGAACCCGGTGCCGTCGAACCCGATCCCGAGCACCCGGGCGTCGAGCGGCAGCCCGTGCTCGGCCATGACGGACGCGACGTGCGCGTGGTGGTGCTGCACGCGCTGCACCGGCAGCCCGGCGTCGCGCCCGCGGCGCACCGCCCACGCGCTGCTGCGGTAGCCGGGATGGGCGTCGGCGACGAGCAGCTCCGGCTCGACCGACTCGAGCTCCGCGAGGTGCGCCGTGGCCCGCTCGAAGGTCTCGAGCGTCGCGAGGTCGTCCATGTCGCCGACGTGCGCGGACAGCCACGCGAGGCGGCCGCGGGCGACGGCGAAGGTGTTCTTGAGGTCCCCGCCGGCGGCGAGGGTCGGCGGGACGTCGAAGGGCAGCGGCACCGGGAGCGGCGCGTAGCCGCGCGAGCGGCGCACCGGCGCCTCGGCGCCGGCGACGACGCGGGTCACGCTGTCGTCGCACGGGACGTGGATGCCGCGGTCGTGGCCGAGCCAGGCGTCGGCGATCCCGGCGAGGCGCCTCCGGGCGTCGTCGTCGTCCGTCGCGATCGGCTCCCCGGCGAGGTTGCCGCTCGTGAGGACGAGGGCCCCGAACCCCTCGAGGAGCAGGTGGTGCAGCGCCGTCGGC
The DNA here is from genome assembly GCA_052038585.1 of Kineosporiaceae bacterium. Classification (GTDB taxonomy): domain Bacteria; phylum Actinomycetota; class Actinomycetes; order Actinomycetales; family Kineosporiaceae; genus JBQGCR01. The sequence continues at coordinate 10,177 of JBQGCR010000218.1, read as the reverse complement.
GGCAGCAGGAGGCCGAGGTCGGGGTTGCCCGGCGCGACGTCCGGCGCGACGGGCGCGCCGTCGCGGCGGGCGAGCAGGACGACCGGACGGCGCGGGCTCGCGAGGAGGGCGGCCTCGTCGTCGTCGACGGCGCACAGGCCCCGCGCGGTCGCGACGTCACGGACGAGGACGGCGAACGGCTTGTCCCCGCGCCGCTTGCGGGCCCGGAGCCGGGCGACGGCCGCGGCGTCCGTCGCGTCGCAGGCGAGGTGCCAGCCGCCGAGGCCCTTGACGGCGACGACGGCGCCGGCGGCGAGGAGGTGCTGCGCCCGGGCCAGCGCCGCCTCCCGCTCGAGCGCCGGGCCGCCCGGCTCGTCGAGCCGCAGCACCGGGCCGCACGCGTGGCACGCGACGGGCTGCGCGTGGAAGCGCCGGTCGGCGGGGTCGGCGTACTCGCGGGCGCAGTCGGCGCACATCGCGAACGGCGCCATGGTCGTGGCGGGCCGGTCGTAGGGCAGCCCGGTGACGATCGTGAAGCGCGGACCGCACGCCGTGCACGAGACGAAGGGGTGCCGGTAGCGCCGGTCGGCCGGGTCGAGGCACTCGGCGAGGCAGGCGTCGCACGTCGCGACGTCCGGCGGGACGAGCGTGCGGCCGCCGCTGCCCCGGGAGCCGGTGATCTCGAACCCGCTGCGCCGCAACGGCTGCGACGGCACCGGCTCGACGTCGGTGACGAGCGCGAGCGGCGGGGCGTCGTCGCGGACGCGGCGGCAGAAGGCGTCGACGGCGTCGGGCGCACCCTGGACGAGCGCGACGACGCCGTCCGGGTCGTTCCACACCTCCCCGGCCAGGCCGAGGTCGGTCGCGAGGGTGTGGACGAACGGCCGGAAGCCGACCCCCTGGACGACGCCGCGCACCCGGACCCGCCGGGCGAGCGTCGTCATCCCCGGCCCCAGAGGCTGACCCGGTTGTTGCCGCTGTCGGCGACGGCGAGCAGGCCGCCGGCGGCCGAGAGCCCGTACGGCCAGCAGAACGTGTCGGGCAGCACGGCCGTCCAGCGGTTCTCGCCGGCGGCGTCGAGGTCGTCCTGGCCGAGCACGCACGGGGCCGGCCCGCAGACGCCGGCGGCGTCCGGGCGGGGGCCGTCCGGCCACCACAGCACCCGGTTGTTCGCCGTGTCCGCCACGGCGAGCCCGTCGCCGCAGACGGCCAGGGAGTAGGGGAAGCGCAGCCGGCCGCCGGACTGCGGCACGTGCGGCTGCTCGCGCGCCGTCGTGAACGCTGCCTGGCCGAGCACGACGTCGGCGGGCCGGTCGCCGTCCGGGACGCCCCGCCAGCCGAGGAGCCGGTGGTTGCCGGCGTCGGCGACCCAGAGGTCCCCGCGCAGCACGCCGAGGGCGTGCGGCCAGCGGAAGGAGTCCGCGGCGACGTCTCCGCCACGGTTCTCGTCCCGGGTCGCCGCCGAGGGCTGGCCGAGGACGACGTCGGCGGGGCGCTGCGGGGAGCCGTCGAGCCCGGGCAGCCCCCGCCAGCCGAGGACGCGCCGGTTGCCGGTGTCGGCGACCCACAGCCAGCCCTCGTGCCAGAGCAGCCCGAACGGCCAGTAGAGGCCCGACCCGTCGACGTCCCCGCCCCGGTTGGCCTCGACGGCCGACAGGCCGTCCTGGCCGAGGACGCCCACCGGCGCGGCGTCGTCGGTGTCCAGCGCGGCGTCGTAGGCGAGCACCCGGTGGTTCCAGCCGTCGGCGACGAGGAGGAGGTCGCCGGCACGGGCGAGGCCGGTCGGCAGGTGCAGCCCGCGCTCGGGGCCGCGACCACCGGCCTGCGGGCCCTCGCTCGTCGGGTCCGGCTGGCCGAGCACGACGGCGCAGTCGGCCCCGTCGGCGTCCGGCACGTCGTCCCAGACGAGGAGGCGGTGGTTGCCGGTGTCGGCGGCGACGACGCGCACGCGGTCCCCGACGGGGTCGAGCAGGACGCCGCGCGGCGCGTAGAGCTGGGAACGGCTCGGCTGCGCGGCGGGCAGCGCCAGGCTCATCGTCGACGCCGCACCGAGCACCCGGCGCGGCGCCCACCCCCCGCGCAGCAGCAGCGGGTCGGCTACTGCGGCAGCCGGACCCACACCGCACCGTCCTCGACGCGCAGCGGGTAGGCCTCGAGCCGCCGGTCGACGGCCGAGACGCACTCCCCCGTGAGCGCCTCGTACTTCATGCCGTGCAGCGGGCAGACGAGCACGCCGCCCTCGGCGTCGAGCATCCCCCGCTCGAGCGACGCGCCGGCGTGGACGCACGCGTCGCGGAAGGCGCGGACCTGCTCGCCGATCCGGACGAGGAGCACGCCGGGCTCGCCGTCCGGCGTCGTGGCGGGGCGCCACAGCGTCGTCCCCGGGTCGCGGACGTCGGCGAGCTCCGGGCCGCGCACCCAGCCGGTCGCAGGCCCCGCGCCGGGGCGCAGGCGGACCTCCTGGAGCGGGATGACGGGCGTCGGGTCGGCCGGGACGACCTCGACCTGCTGGACGCCGGGCACGGCGGCGACGACCGCCCGCTCGACGACCTCGCGCAGCGTCGCCGAGGACTGCGAGCACCCGGTGCAGGCCCCCGACAGGCGGACCCGGGCCACCGGGAGCTCGACGCCGACGAGCTCGACGCCGCCGCCGTGCGAGGCGAGGTAGGGCCGCACGTCCTCCAGCGCCCGCTGCGCGAGCGTCGTCGGGTCGGCCCGGACGATGCCGTGCATGACGAGCAGGGCGTGGACGCCGGGGTCGTCGACGAGCCCGAAGAGGAGCTCCTTGCCGCGCGGGTCGTCCTTGAGCGTGCGGACGATCGTCACGAGCGCCTCGCGGTGGAAGCCCTCGACGGCGGCCTTGAGGTCGAGGGCGACCTTCTTCGAGGTCTCGTCGAGCAGGCTCGCCCGCTCGACGGCGGTGTCGACCCGGCGGGCCGCCTTCTCGACGGCGGACACGGCGGTCGCCGTCGTCGGCTCGTGCTCCGTGGTGGTCATGGTCTCCCCCTCAGCCGGCGTGCCCGGACAGTGCCATCTCGATGCCCTGGTCGACCTTGCCCGCGAGGACGTCGGTGAAGACCTGGACGGCGAGCTCGTGCAGGACGTCGGCGACGGCGCCGCTGACGACGGCCTCGACCGGCCGGCGGTCGCAGGCCTGCAGGACGAAGACGGAGCCGGCGGGGTTGTCGAGGAGGAAGTCGCGCAGCACGGCCCGGACGAACTCGTCGAGCCAGACGCCCTCGCCGTTGCGGTCGGCGCGCAGGGCGGCGAGCCCCTCCTCGAGGCCGCCGGTGCGCTGGACGAGCCGCTCGACGAAGCGCTCCGCGGCGGTGTTGAGGAGGAAGTCGAACTGGGCGCGCTCGTGCAGGTCCACTACCGGCTCCCCGCCGTCGCGGCGCCGACCTCGGCGAGGGCGGCGTCGACCGTCGCGAGCGACTCGTCGTCGCCGCAGGCCTCGAAGAGGGCCCGCGCCTCGTGCAGGCTCTCCGCCGCCCGGTCGTGGATGCCCAGGTGCGCCAGGGCGGTCCCGAGGTTGGCGAGGACGCGGGCCCGCCCCTGCGGGTCCCGGGTGACGTCCCGGACGGTGAGGAGGTCGTCGTAGATCCCGACCGCCTCGACGAGGTTCTCCACCGGGTGGGTCGAGGGCAGGTGCTGCAGGGCGTTGGCGAGGTTGAGCGTCACCGCGGCCCACTCGTGCGGGTGCTCGTCGCGGGTGTAGTAGCGCAGCGCCTCGCGCAGCGAGTTGACCGCGACGCCCCGGCGCAGCGTGTCCCGCGCCTCGGCCATCGGCATCGACAGGTACGCCAGCGCGAGGTTGGAGTGCGCGAAGGCGTACCGCTCGGGCTGGCTCTCCCGGCGCAGCAGGCGCAGCGCGAGGTGGTAGGTCCGCACGGCCTCGAGGAGCAGCGGCGCTCCGGCGGCGCCCTGCCGGGCCGCGAGCTCCTGGTAGGCGGTCGCGAGGCCGAGGGCGAGCTCGGCCATGACCGGCTCGACGACCGGCAGGCCGCGCAGCGCGTCGACGGCCTCGGTGTAGAGCCGGACGACGTCGGCGTCCGCGCCGGAGGCCTCCTGGCGCAGCGCGGCGACCTGCCCGACGAGCCCGGCGGCGACGACCGGGCTGACCGGGCGCGCGGCCTCGACGCCGGCCTCGAGCGCGGCGAGCGCCTGGGCGGCGCGGCCGTGCTCGAGGTGGAAGGCGGCGAGGGCCGCGAGCGCGTGCGCCGCGACCTCGCCGTCAAGCCCCGTCGGGTCGACCGGGACGTCGCTCGCGCCCTGGCAGTAGGCCGCGACCTCGACGAGCGCGGCGAGCACCGGGTCGCCCTGCGCCCCGGCGCGGGCGGCCGCGAGGGAGGCCGGCTCGCCGGTGAGGACGAAGTGGTCGTACGCGGCGACCGGGCCGGACGCGGGGTCGACGAGCGCCGCCGCGGCCTCGACGTCCCCGTCCGCGGCGAGCCGCAGGAACTCCAGGCCGGCGGGCCACGGGTCCGGCGCGAGGCCGGCGAGCAGGGCGTCGCGGGCCGCCGCGCCCTGGTCGGTCGCGAGCACGTCGGCCGGCAGGAGCAGCCAGCCGGCGGGCAGGGCGAGCACGCCGAGCGGCTGCGGGCGGGCGAGCTGCGTCGCCGGGTGGACGGCGGCGGTGGGTGTCACGGGTGGACCTGCTTCCTCGTGGTGCGGGTGCTACAGACCGGGGTGCGGCGGCCGGTCGGAGCCGGCGCCGCGGGCGATGAAGTGCGCCGCGACGCGGGCCTTGCGCTCGTCGAGGTAGGGCCCGACGAGCCGGGTGACGACGCCGTCGGGGAAGGCGACGGACAGCTCGACCCACCACGTGCCCGTCCGCACGACGACCTCGGCGCCGACGACGGTGCCGTTCGGTTCGCCGGGCACGGGAGTGGGTTCGCCGGCCACGGGCTCACCGTGCCACCTCGTCGAGCACCGCGGCCAGGGCCCGCTCCATCCCCGCGCGGGCGGCCGGGGTGAGGTCCGCGCCGGGCTCGAACGACGCGCCCTCGACGAGGAGGACGACGACGTCGTCGGGGTAGGCGTCCTTGAGCAGCCAGCGCCCGAAGGCGAGCGCGTGGTCCCAGCGGAAGGCGTGCTGGTTGAGCCCGGTGACCGGGGGCAGGTCCTCGAGCTCCTCGCCGGGCACGCGGAACACGGTCCCCGGCTCGGCCCCGGTGCGCGAGGCGTCGACGATGACGACGCGCCGGCGGCCGCGCATCTTGAACGCGACGTCCATCCCGGCCGTGCCGCCGTCGACGATCTCGACACCGTCGGGCAGGCCGCGGTCCCACAGGTGCCGCACGAGGGTCGGACCGACGGCGTCGTCGCCGCGCAGGAGGTTGCCGCAGCCCACGACGAGCACCGGCAGCACCGGCGGCGAGTCGGGCTCGGCCGCCGGTGCTCCCGTCGCGTCGTGGGTCGCGGTCACATCCCGCCCAGGGTGAACTTCGACAGCTGCTTGCCCGTCTTGCCGTCGTACGCGTGCACAGTGCACACGAGGCAGGAGTCGAACGAGCGGGCGACGTGGCCGAGCTCGACCGGGTCGGCCGTGTTCTCCACCGGCGTGCCGAGGAAGGCCTGCTCGATCGGGCCGAGCTGGGCGTCGCCGTCGCGCGGGCCGACGTTCCACGCCGTCGGGGTGATGACCTGGTAGTTCTCGATCCGCCCGTTCTCCAGGACGATCCAGTCCGACAGGGCGCCGCGGGCGGCCTCGGTGGAGCCGAACCCCTTGCCGGACTGCGGCTCGGCCGGCTTGGCGTAGAACTTGTCGTGCAGGTCGAGCTGGTCGAGCCAGGACCGCGCGTACTTGTAGTACTTCGCGGCCTCGTGCATGCGGGCCATGACCCGGACGAGGACGGACGGGCCCACTGTCGTCACCGCGTCGAGGAACAGCGGGTCGTAGTCCTGGTGCGCGGCCGTCGCGGGCTCGCCGGCGACGACCTGGCGGGCCAGCGGGCCGACCTCGAGCGGCAGGTACCCCTGGCCGGGGACCTCGTAGCGGGGGCTCTTCGCCCACGAGTACTTGTCCTGCGCCTCGCCCTGCGCCGGGTCGATCGGGTCCGTGACGCCCTCGAAGGGGTGGTGGGCGCCGGTGCCGCGGTAGAACGAGTGCGTGTGGTCCTCGCGGACGCGGGCCTGGTCGAACTCGCTGTACTGCCCCTTGGCCCAGATGCCCGAGCGGGTGATGAGGGCGGCGTTGCGGCCCTCGACGGTCGGGTCGGTGTAGAGGCTCGGCTCGAAGAACGTGCCGGTCGCGAGGTAGTTGTTCCAGCCGGCGCCGAACTGGTCGAGGCCGACCTCCTGGGCGTAGCGGATGAAGAACCCGCAGTCGCTGTTGTAGTGCGACTCGTTCTCGTGCACCCAGGCGAGGACGTCGGCCCAGGTCCGGTTCTCCAGCCACCGGTCGACGGAGCAGCCGAGCCACTCCTTCTCGAGCCACTCGTTCTTCCAGTAGTCGAGGATCGCGATGGACCGGGTGACGTCGGACAGCGTCGGCGCGCTCATGACGCCGCCGGGGATCATGAACGACGAGTGCGGCCACTGCCCGCCGAAGATCGCGTAGATCTCGACCGGCTTGGCCGAGAGCGTCACGCCCTTCTCGTACGCGGTGCCGACGAACGGCGCGAAGCGGCGGACGGCCTCGGCGTACGAGGGCGTCCTCGCGTAGCGCTTGTTCGTCAGGTCGATCGCGAAGATCGCGTAGAACCAGCGCGGGATCGACAGGAGCGTCTCGCAGGCCTGGGCGATGTTCCGCACGAGGGTGCCGTTGTGCGGGACGTGCGTGCCCCACGCCGTGTCGAGCGCGTAGACCGCCTTGTACAGGTGGCTGCCGCCGCAGATCCCGCAGATGCGCGGGGTGACGATGAGGCCGGCCTGGGGGTCCTTGCCCTTGAGGATCATCTCGAAGCCGCGGAACATGCCCGCGGTCGTCCAGGCGTCGGTGACGACGCCGTCGGTGAGGGTGACCCGGACGTCGAGGTCGCCCTCGACCCGCCCGAGCGGGCTGACGTTGAGGTCCATGGTGCTGGTCACGAGCGGCTCCTTGCAGCGTGATGGGGGGACGGGATCGCCTGCGGCGCAGGGGACGTCGTCGTCGTCAGACGACGAACATGTCCTCCTTGGACCAGGCGGGCGCGGCGATCCGGGCCGCCGCCGCGTGGGCCATGTACGTCAGGTGGTCGGTCCCGGTGGGGACCTCCTTCGGCACGGAGCCGGACACCTTGGCCGTCTTGAAGATCGTCCCCGGCATGAGGTCGCCGTGCGGGTAGCCGGGCTCGGTGCAGCCCGTGCAGGGGTGTCCCGCACGGGTCTTCGACGACTGGCGGTTCCACAGGATGCGGTTGCACGGGCTGTGCGTCATCGGGCCGCGGCAGCCGAACTCGTAGAACAGGCACCCCGTCCGCGTGCCCTGGCCGAAGTCCATCGTCGACTGCTTGTACTCGAAGAACTGCACGCGGGTGCAGCCGGTCTGGGTGAACGAGGAGAAGAAGGTCTTCGGCCGCTGGAGGTCGTCGAGGCTGATGTCCCCGGCGCGGCCGGCGGCGAGCGCGACGACGATCTGGGTGATCCAGTCCGGGTGGGCCGGGCAGCCGGGGATGTTGACGACGGGCAGCCCGAGCGTCGAGCGGAACGCCGCGCCGAGGAACCCGCCGCGCTCGCCCTTGAGGTACTGCAGGCCGATCGCGTCGGTCGGGTTCGGCGGCGTCGCCGGGATGCCGCCCCACGAGGAGCAGTCGCCGACGGCGACGACGACGCCGGAGCGCGGGGCGATCTCGGCGACCCAGTCCTTCATCGGGCGGCCGGCGAACATGTCGTAGCGTCCGCTGCCCTCGGGGCCGAGGAGGATCGACCCCTCGTAGACGAGGATGTCGACCTGGCGCTCTCCGGAGGCGCACTCGCGCATGATGCGCTGCACGTCGTCCCCGAGCTCCATCCCGAGGGACGGGTGCCAGATCACCTCGACGCCGAAGTCGGTCACCAGGTCGCAGGCGCTAGGTTCCTCGGCGTTGAGGAAGGACATGGTGTTGCCGCTGCAGGCCCCACCTTCGAGCCAGAGCAGTGTGGCCATCAAAGCCTCCCGGGACGGGTTGTTGCGGGCAGGTGGGACAGGACGACGTCGAGCAGCTCGTCGACGCCCTCCCCGGTGCGGGCGCTCGTCCGGAGGACGGGCACGCCGGGGTTGACGTCGCGGACGGCGGTGAGGAACGCGTCCTCGTCGAAGCCGCAGGGCTGCGCGAGGTCGGTCTTGGTGAGGACGACGAGGTCGGCCCAGCGGTAGGCCGTCGGGTACTTCACCGGCTTGTCCTCGCCCTCGGTGACCGAGGCGAGGACGATCCGCAGCCGCTCCCCGAGGTCGTAGGACGCGGGGCAGACAAGGTTGCCGACGTTCTCCACGAGCAGCAGCCGGGTGCCCTCGGGGAGCCAGCCGGCGAGGTGGTCGCGGACCATGTCGGCCTCGAGGTGGCACAGCCCGTCGGTGACGACCTGGCGCACGGGCGCCCCGGAGCGGGCGAGGCGCCGGGCGTCGTTCTCGGTCGCGAGGTCGCCGGTCAGCGCGGCGACGGGCACGCCCTGCTCGCGGGCCCGGGTGAGGAGCAGCTCCAGCAGAGCGGTCTTGCCGCTGCCCGGGGACGACAGGAGGTTGACGGCGACCGCGCCGCCGGCGGCGAGGTCGTCGCGCAGCGCGGCGGCGAGCCCGTCGTTGTGGGCGAGGACGGCCGTGCGCAGGGCGATCGTCGTCATGCCGGGACCTCGTCGGCGACGTCGACCGAGACGACCTGGAGCTCGCGGCCGTCCCCGGTCGGCAGCGCGCGGCCACCGCAGGAGGGGCACGTCAGCGGCGGGGCGGTCGTGTGCGACGAGGCGGCGGAGCACTCGAGGCAGCGGGCCTCGAGCGGTACCCGGTCGACCTCCAGGACGCTGCCCTCGAGCGGGGTCGCGGCGGCCGCGAGGTCCCAAGCGAAGGTCAGGGCCTGCGGGACGACGCCCGCGAGGAGCCCGACGGCGAGCCGGACGCGCTCGACGCGGCGTCCGGGCACGGCGTCCAGCACGGTCCCGACGACGGCCTGGGCGATGGAGAGCTCGTGCATGGGGTGGGCTCGGCCTCAGACCGTCCGGCCCAGGGCGCGGGCGACCTCGACGAGCAGCCCGAGGCCGCGGCCGACCTCGGGGTCCTTGAGCGAGCGCAGCGCGGCGATCGGGCCGGAGACCGTCGTGCCGTTGCGCCGGGCGGCGGCCTCACCCTCGACGAGCGCGCCGGCCAGGCGGCCGAGGAGATCGACGACGTCCCGGCTGAGCATCCCCGAGTCGAGCAGCGCCGTCGCGGCGTCGGCGATCTTCGGGGCGTCCTCGGCGAGCCGCTTCGTCGGCTCGGCGAGGAAGGCCGCCGACTGGCCGAGGACCTTGACGTCCTTGAGGCCGTCGCTGAGGTTCGTCGTCAGGGTGTCCGCCCGGCGCAGGAGCCCGTCGACGGAGACGACGGCCAGGGCGAGGACGTCGGCGTGGTCGACGATCGTCGTCAGCGCCGCGGCGACCTGCGGGTCCTCGAGCCGCGCCCGCAGGGCGTCGGCCGACGTCGGCGCGGCGGGCGGCGCCGTCGCGGCGGCGCTCGCCGCCTGGCTGGCGGACTGGCTCGGGACGGAGCTCAGGACATCGGTCACAGCGTCGGGACCTTTCCTCGCGGCATGACGAGAGGCGGACCGGCCGGTCTCGTGGTAGGCGCGATTGCACCACGCGCGCCGCGCCCGTGTCTGCACCCTCCTTGCTCCATCCGGGTGTCGTTGCGTTGCACAGGAACCGCAGCGCACCGCAGACCAGACGAACGGGACCAGTCACCCGGGACCAAGGTCCCCCGCCCACCCAGGACCCGCCGACTCCCGACCAGATCCCGCCGACTCCGCGGCTGGTCCAGCCACGTGTGATCGTCGGGACAGGCGGGGATCCTTGGCGAACCGGCGGTGTCCATGGCACGCCAGCAGTGATCCATGACGAGCCCCAGCCATGGATCAACACATCGATCAAGCAGGGGCGGCGGAGGGATCAGCGTTCCGCACCGGGCCGGCCGCCACCCTCTCACTGCAGCGCTGGCGGAGGCCCGCGCCGGAGTCGACCGGATGTAGGCGGGCGTCGGCGGGATGTAGGCGGGAGTCGGCGGGGCCTAGGCGGGGGCCGGGGGGACCTCGAGGCGGGGCAGGAGGGG
>JBQGCR010000217.1:0-8980 GCA_052038585.1 Kineosporiaceae bacterium | reverse complement strand
TCGGCGGGCGTGAGCAGGCTGTCGCGGTGGTCGACCTCGCCGTCGAGGACGGCCAGCTCGCACGTGCCGCAGGTGCCCTCGCGGCACGACGACAGCACGGGGAGGCCGGCGGCCTCGAGGACCTCGAGCGCGGACCGTCCGGGCGGGACGGTCACGGTGACGCCGTGCGCGGGGACGACGACGTCGAAGGCGCCGTCGCCCTCCCGGTCCGGCGCGTCCGCGGACCGGAACCGCTCGACGTGCAGCCGGTCCGGGCCCACGGTCGTCGCCGCGAGCGCCTCGACGGCGTCGAGCAGCGGGCCGGGCCCGCAGCACCAGACCGACGCCTCGTGCGCGACCGCCCAGGCGAGCTCGGCCGCGAGCGGCAGCAGCCCGTGCGTGTCCTGCGGGTGGAGGACCGAGCCGGGCGGCAGCTCGTCGGTGAAGGCCATCGACGCGGCGGTCCGGCCGCCGTGGACGAGCCGCCACGGCGCCCCGGACGCCGCGACCCGTCGGGCCATCGGCAGCAGCGGCGTGATGCCGATGCCGCCGGCGAGGAAGAGGTACGCCGGGGCGTCGACGAGCGGGAACCGGTTGCGCGGCAGACTCGTCCGCACCTCGTCGCCGACGGCGAGGGCGTGCGCGGCCTTCGACCCGCCGCGGGAGGCCGGCTCGAGGAGCACCCCGACCCGGTACGTGGCGGCGTCGTCCGGGTCCCCGCACAGCGAGTACTGGCGGACGAGCCCGTCGCCGAGGACGACGTCGAGGTGGGCCCCGGGCTCCCACGGCGGCAGGGGGCCGCCGCCTCGGGCGCGCAGGTCGAGGGCGACGACGCCGTCGGCGGCCGTGCGCCGGGCCGCGACGACGAGGTCGAGCTCCGTCGTCGTCACGGCGTGCCTCCCCGGGGATGCTCGGCGAGCCAGTCGAGGACCGTCGCGGGGTCGGTCCCGGTGGTGCGCGCGCCGCACGGGCACCGGGCGTCGAGCAGGTCGGAGCCGGGCAGCCACCGCACGGTCCACGGCCCGTGGACGGCGAGGGGCGCGGTCACGGGACCGGTTGCGGGGCAGGCCTGTCCGCGACCGGCGCCGCCTGACCGGCAAGCATCGCGGCGATCATGCGGCGTGCGGCGAGCCCTCCGGTGTCGATGTTGATGCTGAGCTCCTGCGTGCCCTCGGGTTCCGCGGCGACGACGGTCTCGAGCAGGTCGAGCGCGACGACGTCCTGGAGGACGACCGTCCGGTTGCTCTCGGCGAGGAAGGCGCTCACGGCGTCGTCGTCGAGCGCGAAGTCCCGTGCCACGGCCCAGAAGTCGTACGTCGTGCCCGGTGTCGAGGGGGTGATCGCGTAGACCACCTCGACGTGGAAGGCCTCGTCGTCCGGCCCGTCCTCGGGCGGCAGGACGCCCGCGGGCGCGACCCGCGAGTGCAGCGTGTACAGGCACGGCGGGACGTACTCGATGTCCTGCCAGCGGGTGATCCGGCCGCTCAGCCCGGTCGACCTCGCGTAGAACGGCGGGCACTCGGCGTCGGCCATGTGCCGGCTCACGCGCACGACGCGGGCGTCGTCGTCGACGGTCGTCGTGATGGGCGTCTGCGCGACCTCCGGCGTGCCGATGTACCCGCCGTGCAGGTAGGTCTCGTGCGAGAGGTCGAGCAGGTTGTCGACGAGCAGCGACCAGCGGGCGGCCAGCGGCTCCATGCCGCTCACCGTGGTCCACGCCGGGTCGGCGAGCCAGGGGGCCCGCGGGATCCGCGCGGCGTCGGCGCGGGTCGGGTCGCCGATCCACACCCAGACGAAGGAGTCCTGCTCCACGACGGGGTAGGCGGCGACCCGTGCCGTCCGGGGGATCCGGGTCTGGCCGGGGACCGCGACGCACGCCCCGGTGCGGTCGTAGGTGAAGCCGTGGTAGCCGCACACGACCGTGTCCCCGACGACGCTGCTCGCCGAGAGCGGGAACCGGCGGTGGACGCAGCGGTCGGCGAGGGCCGCGACCGTGCCGTCCTCGGTGCGGTAGAGGGCGATCGGCTCGCCGCACACGGTGCGGCCGAGCACGGACGGTCCGTCCGGGCTGCCGACCTCACGGCCGTAGGCGGCGACGTACCACTGGTCGCGGACGAACTCGTTCGGGGGCAGGGCCACGGCGCGCTCCTTCGGGGCTGCTGGGGTGGACGCCGAGCAGCGTGCGCCGGGCCGGCCGGACGGCGGTACGGGGCTTTCCGTGAGGTGGAAAGCTGTCGTGACCGCCGTCACGGCGAGCGGCGTCAGCGCGTCTGGGTGACCGAGAGCAGGACGGGCGCCGGGCCGCCGAGCCGGTAGACGAGGCGGACCGCGGCCGACGGTGAGGCGAGGGCGTCCGTCCGCCGGAAGGCGACGGCGTTGACGACGAGCCGACGGCTGTCGGGGGACAGGTGGACGTCGGTCGTGTAGCCGGTGTCGAGCGCGGGGAACCGCGCGTCGGCGTCGGCCCTGAACGGGATGACGGCCGCCGGGCCGGTCCGCCCGTCGTACCGGACGGCGAGCACCGTCCCGTGCGGGCCGGTGATCCCACGGCACATGATCCCGGCGATGCCGTCGCCGCGGCCGTCGCCGTTCGCGTCGACGAGGATCGTCCGCTTGAGCCGCAGGTACGCCAGGCCGTCGGTGAGGTACCCGCCCTCGAGGGTCACGGACCCCTCGAAGTCCGGTCCCATGTACTCGCACGGGTGGCCGGCGGGCAGGGTGAGGTTCTTCAGCTGGGTCGTCGTCACCGCGGCCTGGGCGGTGCCCGTGCCGGTGAGGACGGTGAGGCCGGTGACGGCGGCGGCGATGGTGTTGCGCAGGAGGGTCTTCACGGGAAGTCCTCTCGAGTGGTGCGGGTGAGGTGGGCGGGTCAGTCGTTGGGGACGAGGGCGGTGCGGACGAGGCTGCGGCCGTCGACGCGGTAGGCGTAGCCGAAGGCCGCCGTCGGCTGGGCGAGGGCGTCCTCGGGCCGGAACGAGCGGCCGAGAACGGCGAGGACCGTCCGGCCCGAACCGTCCTTGGCCCAGCGGACCGAGTCGACCCACGCCGGCTCGATCCCCGGGCGCGGCTGCGCGTCGGTCCGCCAGTCGAGCAGGCGCAGGGCACCGGTGGTGCCACCCCAGCGGACGCCGAGGATCGACGTGTGCGGTCCGGTCGGGCCCTGGCAGCGCAGGAGCGCGACGCCGTCCTTGAGCCCGTCGCGGTCGAGGTCGGCCAGGACGGTCTTCTCGAGGGTGACGCCGACACCGCCGACGACCTTGGCGCCGCCCGTCAGGCGGAAGGCCGCGGCGAAGGGGTCACCCAGGTACTCGCAGCCGTGGCCTGCGGGGACGCGGACGTTCGCGAGGTCCCGGTAGGTGACGGAGGTGGGGGCGGTCGTCGTCGTGGCGGCTGCGGGTGCGTCCTGCGCGGGGCCGCTGACCTGCGCGGCGACGCGAGGCGCTGCGGTGACCGGCGCGCTCGCCGTGGCGGACTGCGCGCCGGCGGCCCCGGCGACCGCTGCCGCGCCGAGGGCGAGGGCGGCGACGAGCCCGGTCGTCGTGGCGGTGCGGCGCGAGCGAGTGGCGAGCTTCATGGAGGGCCCCGTTCCCCCGGACCCCGTCGGCCCGGTGCTGGTGCGCCGGCGGGCTGTCCCCGCCGCGCTGACACCCCTCCACACCCGCGGGTCCGCGGGAAGGTTGCTCCGGTTCGGCGAGAAGTTCCTCCGGGCTCCGTCAGGCCGAGAGGACCTCGAGGATCTGCTCGCCGTAGCGCTCGAGCTTGGCCTGCCCCACACCGCCGACCCGGCCGAGCTCGTCGAGCGATCCCGGTGCGTCGGAGGCGATCTGGCGCAGGGTCGCGTCGTGGAAGACGACGTAGGCGGGGACGCCCTGCTCCTTGGCCGTCGCGGCCCGCCAGGCGCGCAGCCGCTCGAAGGCCGGCTGGGCCTGCGCCGGGAGGTCGGCCGCGGGAGCGGAGCCGCGCGAGCCGGAGCGGCCGGACCGCTTCGTCGGCGTCGGGTCCAGGCGCAGGGTCACCTCACGGCGCCGACCCAGGACGTCGCCGCTCGCCTGGGTCAGGGCGAGGGTGCCGTGGTTGCCCTCGACCGCGAGCAGGCCCTGGGCGAGGAGCTGACGGACGACGGCACGCCACTGCGCCTCGGACAGGTCGGTACCGATGCCGAACGTCGTCAGCTCGTCGTGGCGGTGCTGGCGGACCTTGTCCGTCGTCCGGCCGAGGAGGATGTCGATGCTCTGCCCCGCGCCGAAGCGCTGGTTGCGCTCGTTCGCGAGCCGGTAGACGGTCGAGAGGAGCTTCTGCGCCGGGATCGTCGCGTCCCAGGTCTTCGGCGGCTCGAGGCACGTGTCGCAGTTGCCGCACGGGCCGGTCGGCTGCTGCCCGAAGTACTGCAGGAGCTGGCACCGGCGGCACTCGACGGTCTCGCAGAGGGCGAGCATCGCGTCGAGGTGGGCGCTCTGGGCGCGGCGGCGCTGCAGGTCGCCCTGCCCGGAGTCGATGAGCTTGCGCTGCTGGACGACGTCCGCGAGCCCGTACGCGAGCCACGCGGTCGACGGCAGCCCGTCGCGGCCGGCGCGGCCGGTCTCCTGGTAGTAGCCCTCGACGCTCTTCGGCAGGTCGAGGTGGGCGACGAAGCGCACGTCGGGCTTGTCGATGCCCATGCCGAAGGCGATCGTCGCGACCATGACGAGGCCGTCCTCGCGCAGGAACCGGGCCTGGTTGCGCTGGCGCACCGAGGCGTCCAGCCCGGCGTGGTACGGCAGGGCCGCGACGCCCTGCCTGGTCAGCCACTCCGCCGTCTGCTCCACCGACGCGCGGGAGAGACAGTAGACGATGCCCGCGTCGCCGTCGTGCTCGGTGCGCAGGAGGTCGAGCAGCTGGGCGCGCGGCTCGTTCTTGGGGACGATGCGGTACTGGATGTTCGGGCGGTCGAAGTCGGCGACGAAGTGCCGGGCGTCGTCGAGCTTGAGGTTGGTGGCGATCTCCCGGCGCGTCGCGGCGGTCGCCGTCGCCGTCAGCGCGATCCGCGGCACGTCCGGCCAGCGCTCGTGGAGCATCGTCAGCATGAGGTAGTCGGGCCGGAAGTCGTGGCCCCACTGGGCGACGCAGTGCGCCTCGTCGATCGCGAAGAGCGCGATGCGCCCGCGGTCGAGCAGGCCCTGCGTGTACTCGCTGCGCAGCGCCTCCGGCGCGAGGTAGAGCAGGTCGAGCTCGCCGTTCGTGAAGGCGGCCTCGGTCGCACGGCGGGTGTCGAGGTCCTGCGTCGAGTTGAGGAACCCGGCGCGCACCCCGAGCGCCGTGAGCGCGTCCACCTGGTCCTGCATGAGGGCGATGAGCGGGCTGATGACGACGCCGGTGCCCTCGCGGACGAGCGACGGCACCTGGTAGCACAGGCTCTTGCCGCCGCCGGTGGGCATGAGCACGAGCGCGTCGTGCCCGGCGACGAGGTGGTCGACGATCTCGGCCTGGTCCCCGCGGAACGCGTCGTAGCCCCAGACGCGGCGCAGGGTCTCCAGGGCCGCCAACGTCGTCACGGGGTCGAGTCTAGGCGGCGTGATGCCGGCGCGAGCCCGGGACGTCGTGGCGTAGATCAGCGGTACCAGGACGCCGCCGTTCTCCGCCGGAAGAGCTGGGCGGCTGCTTCACTGGCCGGGTGAGCGACTCCTGGGACGAGGAGTTCCTGCCGTCGGCGGGGACGCGGAGCTACCTGCGGTGGGCGGCGGTCAACGGCGCGGCGACGCTCGGCGAGGCGCACGACCTGCTCGAGGCGTTCGAGGTGGGCAACGACGTCCCCGAGGTGCTCGGTCACGACGAGACGGTGACGTTCGTCCGCGAGGAGGTCGAGGTCGGCGTCGAGCTGCTCGGGGCCGACGCCCCGCTCGACGACGTGCTGTGATCGACGGACCCTCGGCGGGCGCTGGACCCCGCGGGTGGTAGCCATGGGGGATGCCATCGCTCGTGCGTGACGACGTCCTCGCCGCCCGTGACCGGATCGCCGGGCACGTCCGGCGGACCCCGCTGCTGCGGGTCTCGGACACCCTCACGCTCAAGTGCGAGCACCTCCAGGTGACCGGGGTGTTCAAGGCGCGGGGGGCGTTCAACCGGATCCTCGCGGCGCTCGAGCGGGGCGAGGTGGCGACCGGCGGCAGCGTCGTCGTCGCGTCGGGCGGCAACGCCGGGCTCGCGAACGCCTACGCCGCACGAGAGCTCGGGCTGCGGGCCGACGTCTTCGTGCCGGTGACGGCTCCAGCGGTGAAGGTGGCGCTGCTGCGCTCGTTCGGGGCGACGGTGCACCAGGTCGGAGCCGAGTACGCCGAGGCCTCCGCGGCGGCGGTCGCCTTCGCCGAGGGGCGGGACGCCGTCCTCAGCCATGCCTACGACCAGACCGAGATCGCCGCGGGAGCCGGGACCCTCGCGCTCGAAGTGCTCGAGGACGGTCCGGTGACCGACACCGTCGTCGTCGCCGTCGGGGGCGGCGGGCTCTTCGCCGGGGTGGCCGCAGCGGTCGAGGGGCGGGCGTCCGTCGTCGCGGTGGAGCCGGCCGCTGCGCCGACGCTGCACCGCGCGCTCGCCGCCGGACGGCCTGTTCCGGTGACGGTCGGCGGGGTCGCCGCGGACTCCCTCGGCGCGCGGCAGGCCGGGGACATCGCCGTCGACGTGGCGCTCCGCACGCGGCCGACGTCGGTGCTCGTCGACGACGCCGCGATCGTCGAAGCCCGGCACCGGCTCTGGGAGGAGTTCCGCGTCCCGGCCGAGCACGGCGCCGCCGCGGCCTACGCCGCGCTCGTCTCGGGGGCGTACCGCCCCGCGAACGGTGAGCGGGTGTGCGTCGTCGTCTGTGGCGCGAACACCGACCCGACGACGCTGGTGCGGCCGTGAGCGCGCTCCCGCCCTGGCCGACCGTCGCCCCGGCGTGGGGCGGGGTCCGGCTGCGGGCGTTCACGGACGACGACGTCGACGCGGCCGTCGCCCTCGGGCACGACCCCTACGTGCCGCTCATCGGCAGCCTGCCCGCGGACCCGACGCCGGACGAGGCGCTGGCGTGGATCGAGCGGCAGCGTGGCCGGCACGCCGAGGGAGCAGGCTTCTCGTTCGCCGTCGCCGACGCGAGGACGGACCGGTGCCTCGGCGCGATCGGGGTGTGGCTGAAGCGGATCGACGCCGGTCGCGCGACCCTGGGGTACGCGGTCGTGCCCGCCGAGCGGGGGCGCGGCGTCGCGTCCGACGCCGTCCGGGCCGCGCTCGCCTTCGCGTGGACCCTGCCCGGGCTCTGCGTCGTCGAGCTCCACGTCGAGCCGTGGAACGCCGGCTCCCGACGGGTCGCGGAGAAGGCCGGGTTCGCCCGTCACGCGCTGCTGCCGGCGCACCAGGAGATCGGCGGACGGCGGCGCGACATGATCCGGTACGTCCTGCGCCGGCCATGACCGACGAGCGGTCCTGCCGCTCCGGGGCGAGGGTGGGGCGATGGTCGGACGACTGGAGAAGACGGTGCTGGACTGCCCCGACCCGCCGGCGCTCGCACGCTTCTACGCCGCGGTGCTCGGGCTGGAGGTGGTCGAGGACGACCCGGACTTCACGGTGATCGGCCGGGCCCCCGGCTGGCGGGAGGTCGCGTTCCAGCGGGCCGACCCGTGGGTGCCGCCGACGTGGCCGGGCGGGGATGTGCCGCAGCAGGCCCACCTCGACGTGCGGGTGGACGACGTCGACGCCGCCGAGCGCGCCGTCCTGGCCCTCGGGGCGCGCGTCGCGGGGCCGCCCGACGACACACGCGGCTTCCGGGTGTACCTCGACCCTGCGGGACACCCGTTCTGCCTGGTCTTCGGCGGGCTCGGGGTGGGGGAGCGGCCGCAGTTCGAGTGACCGGTTGCGGTGACTCGGACAGGACCGAGCACAGAGCCGACCGCACGAAGAACACCCGCGCCTCGTGCACCGTCCAGGTCAGTGGCTGAGGTAGACGGCCGAGAGATCCTTCGACCCGTGGCCGGACGCCTCGGCGGCGGAGAAGTGCGCCTGCACGGTCTCGAGCAGGGCGAGATCGAGGCCCGCGGCGCGGGCGGCCTCGACGACGAGCCCGGTGTCCTTGGCCGCCCCGGAGAGCGAGAACGCGGGCGTGAAGTCCCCGGCGAGCATCGAGCGGCCCTTGAGCCCGACGTACGGCGCGTCCATCGCGCCGCCCTTGACCGCCTCGAGGAACAGCGCCGGGTCGAGCCCGAGGCCCTCGGCCAGGCGCAGGCACTCGGCGATGCCGTCGACGACGGTCGCGACCCACGCGTTGGCGACGAGCTTGAGCCGCGAGCCGGCGCCGGCCTCCTCCGAGACCCACATGACCCGGCTCGACACGGCGTCGAGCACCGCGTCGACCTGCGGCCGCACCGACGACGGGCCCGAGGCGAGGACGACGAGGGCGCCGTCCTCGGCCGGCTTCTTCGTCCCGAGCACCGGCGCGTCGAGGTACGTGAGGCCGTGCCGGGCGGCGGCCTCGCCGACCCGGGCGGCGCCGTCGACGCCGACCGTCGTCGTCTGCAGGAGGACGGCGCCCGAACCGTAGGCGCCGACTGCGTCGAGCACCTCGACGACCGTCCCGGCGTCCCAGAGCATCGTCACGACGACGTCGGCCCCGTCGACCGCCTCGGCGGGCGACGACGCGACCCGCGCGCCGTGCTCCGCCAGGGGCTCCGCCTTGCGCCGGTCACGGTTCCAGACGGTCAGGTCGATCCCCGCCCGGGCGATGTTCGCCGCCATGCCGGCGCCCATGACGCCGGTGCCGAGCAGGGCCACGCGCGCAGAAGAGGTCACGCAGCGACGCTACGACCGGGCGCGACGGCCCGCAGGGCGAGCGTCGGCGGCTCGGAGCGCGCACTCGGCGGCTCGGAGCGCGCACTCGGCGGCTCGGAGCGCGCACTCGGCGGCTCGGAGCGCGCACTCGGCGGCTCGGAGCGCGCACTCGGTGGTCAGGAGCCGCGCAGGCCGGGGAAGTCGGTGTCGCTCCACTCCAGCGCGGGGC
>JBQGCR010000216.1:0-3336 GCA_052038585.1 Kineosporiaceae bacterium | reverse complement strand
CCCCCGGTCCACCGTGCCGGCGGACGGTGTCGGCCAGGTGGACGAGGACGGCGTCCCCCGTCGGGTGCCCCCAGGTGTCGTTGATGGTCTTGAACTCGTCGACGTCGAGCAGGACGAGCGCCGTCCCGCCGTCACCGTCGGCGACCGAGAGGGCGGACCGGGCGGCGTCGTCGAGCACCCGACGCGTGACCAGTCCCGTGAGCGGGTCGACGGCCGCCAGCTCCCGCAACCGGTCCGTGAGCCGGGCGTTGCGCTCACCGGCCCGGACCAGGAGCCACGTGCTCAGCACGAGCGCCACGCTGACGTACAGGAGGTCGACGGCGGCGTCACCGGACGGCGTGACCGACACCACGAGGACCCCGTCGGCGACCACGGCACAGGTGGTCACGAGCCAGGCCGACGCCCCCGGCAGCTGCGAGGCGGCGAACAGGACCGGCGCGCAGAGGAAGACCTGCCCCGACGCCGACGCGTCGCGCGAGGCGAGGCCGGAGAGCACGATGGTGAGGATCCCCAGGAGCGGGACGGGGAGCCACAGCCAGGACTGCAGCCTCTCGCCGGCGACGACGAGGAGGACCCCGACGACCATCATCGCGAGCGACGCGCCGATGACGGCGGCCTTCATCCCGATGGACATGCCCTGGGGGACGAGGCTCGTCATCATCACGCTGAGCCCTCCGGCGACGAGACAGAGCACCGCGCCGAAGCGGGCGGCCGTCTCGCGGTCCCGGGGCCTCGGGAGGGACAGCGGTCGCATGCGGCAAGGCTAGGGAGAGCCCCCCGCGACGTGGCCGACTCCGACCGACATCGGCCGTAGGGACCACCGGGTCGGACCGATCGGCCGCCGGGTCACGACCCTGCGGGACGGGACGCCAACCAGTCGACGGCCTCGGCGTAGCCGGCGACCCCGTGCCCGACGACGTGGTGGTCGCAGACGTCGGCGAGGTAGGAGAAGTGGCGGAACTCCTCCCGCGCGTGGATGTCGCTGATGTGCACCTCGACGCGCGGCACCCGGCAGGCCGCGAGCGCGTCGCGCAGGGCCACCGACGTGTGCGTGTACCCGGCCGCGTTGACGACCATCCCGGCGATGCCCGAGCGCCCCTCCTGCACCCAGTCGACGAGCGTGCCCTCGTGGTTGGACTGCCGGAAGTCGACGGTCAGGCCGTGGCGCGCGGCCGCCTCGTGGCAGAGGCGCTCGACGTCGGCGAGGGTCTCGTGGCCGTAGACCGCCGGCTCCCGCTCGCCGAGGAGGTTGAGGTTCGGTCCGTTGAGCACGAGCACGGTGCGGGCGTCCATGCGCCGCAGCATCCCACGCCCCGGTTGCGGGCCCGGGGTGGCGGACGTCTGATGGGGCGATGACCTCCACCCACCGGTCCCCCTCCCCCTCGCGACGCACCCTCATCGCCGGCACGGTCGGCGCCGGCGGTGCGCTCGGCGTCTCCGCGGTCGCCGGCCCGGCGTCCGCCGCGGCCTCGTCCGGCGACCACGGCCGGCGCGACGGCGACTGGCCCGACGGCCCGGGCCGGTCGGTCCGCCCGCAGCGGCCCACCGACGAGCTGCGCAGGATGCTGCGCGAGATGGACCCGGCGCGCATCGACGCGACGATCCGCCGTCTCGTCGCGTTCGGCACGCGGCACACCCTCTCGTCGCAGGACGACCCGCGGCGCGGCATCGGGGCCGCCCGCGACTGGCTGTTCGAGGAGCTGTCGCGCTCGGCCCGCGCCTCCGGCGGCCGGATGACGGTCGCGAAGCAGTCCTACGTCCAGCAGCCGGCCAGCCGCATCCCGGTGCCGACGCGCATCACGAACGTCGTCGCCACGCTGCGCGGCTCGAGCGAGCCCGAGCGCGTCTACGTCGTCTCGGGGCACTACGACTCCCGCGTCACCGACGTCATGGACGCCACGAGCGACGCGCCCGGTGCCGACGACGACGCCTCGGGCGTCGCGGTCGTGCTCGAGATGGCCCGGGTCATGGCGCGGCACCGCCCGGCGGCGACGATCGTCTTCGCGGCCGTCGCCGGCGAGGAGCAGGGCCTCTACGGGTCGACGTACCTCGCGGAGTCGTTCCGCACGGCCGGCACCGACGTGCAGGCGATGTTCACCAATGACATCGTCGGCAGCCCGACCGCCGACGACGGCACCCGCGACCCGCGGAGCCTGCGCCTCTTCGCCGAGGGCGTCCCGAGCGACGAGACGCCCGAGGAGGCCGCGGTGCGGCGCTCGGTAGGCGGCGAGAACGACTCCCCCGCACGGCAGCTCGCCCGGTTCGTCTCGGACGTCGCGCACCGCGACGTCACCGGGATGGACGTGCGGGTCGTCTACCGCCGCGACCGCTACCTGCGCGGCGGCGACCACATCCCCTTCCTCGAGCGCGGCTTCCCCGCGGGCCGCTTCACCGAGCCCAACGAGGACTACGACCACCAGCACCAGGACGTGCGCGTCGAGGACGGCCGGCAGATCGGCGACCTGCCGGAGTTCTGCGACCCGCGCTACGTCGCCGGGGTCGCGCGGGTCAACGCGGCGACCCTCTGGTCGCTGGCGACGGCCCCGGGCACCCCGACGGACGTCACGGTCGAGACCACCGAGCTGACGAACGACACGGTGCTTCACTGGGCGCCGACGCCCGGCGCCGCCCGGCACGAGGTGGTGTGGCGGCCGACGACCGAGCCGGACTGGACCCACGTCATCGACGCGGGCTCGGCGAGCACCCTGCGCGTCGACCTCTCGAAGGACAACGTCGTGTTCGGCGTCCGCTCGGTCGGTCGCGACGGGCGGCGCAGCCCGGCGGCGTTCCCGCAGCCGCAGCGCTGAGAGCCCGTCGAGTGAACAGAACACGCCGCCGGCACCCTGCTGCGGACGGCGCGTCCTGTTCACTCGACGGGTGGGGGCTCAGCGTCGGAGCGTGTCGGTCATCACCGCGTCGCACGAGGCCGGCGCGGATCCGGGCTGCGGCCGGACCCCGTCGAAGGCCGTGACCGCGCGGGATCGGCCCAGGTTCCACGACAGCCAGTCGTCCGGACCCGGGCCGGAATCCCCCCAGAGGCTCGACACCGGGGCGTAGGCGGCGATGCACTCGACCACGTCGCGGGGCAGGCGGTCGGCGATGGCCGGTGCCGCGTCGGCGGAGAGGCTCGACAGGTAGAGCAGGTCGAGGGTGCGGCCGGCCTCGTAGCGGTCGATGTTGCGGTCCGCCACCCACGCGTCGGGGTTCATCGCGGCGAAGCCGAGGGTGAAGACCGCCCCCGCCACGAGGACCGCCCGGGGCACCCAGCGCCACGACAGCCGCAGCACGCCGACGAGGAGCAGCACGACGACCGTGCCGAGCCACAGCTCGAACCCG
>JBQGCR010000215.1:0-12265 GCA_052038585.1 Kineosporiaceae bacterium | reverse complement strand
GCCCAGGCCGGCCGCGATCGCCTCGCGCGCGCCGTCGAGGAGGAGGCGGGCGCGCCGGCCCTCGCGGTGCAGGCGCCGGGGGTCGGCCCAGCCGTCGTCCACGGCGGCGAGCAGCGCCTCCCGGGCGGCCGGGTGCAGCGGGGCGACGGCCGCGGCGTCGAGGTACGCACGCTGCGCGACGGCGGACTGCGGTCCCTGGACGCTCACGACGCACCACGCTAGACGCGCGCGTGTGAACAAGACGACGCGGGCGCGCCGGGCCCCAGGGGTGACGCAGAGCAGCAGGGGGATACAGTGAGCCGCACGAGGACCATTGCCCCGGCGCTGACTCGCGTCCGGGCCAGACCGTCGGGAAGGCCACCGTTGCGTTCGCACGACATGACTGCTTCCGCAGAACGCGCGAGCACCGCTCGCCGGTTCCGCGGGGCGGCGGCCGCGATGACGGCCGCGGCGGCGACGCTGCTGCTGTCCGGCTGCAGCGACTCGATCGAGACCGGCTGGCTGCCGTCCGACCGGGAGACGACCAACCAGACCGACCGCATCATCACGCTCTGGAACGGGTCGTGGATCGCGGCGTGGCTGGTCGGCTTCCTTGTCTGGGGCCTGGTCATCTGGGCGGTGGTCGCCTACCGGCGCCGCAAGAGCGAGACCGGGCTGCCCGCCCAGGTCCGCTACCACCTGCCCATCGAGATTTTCTACACGATCGTCCCGCTCATCATGATCGCGGTGCTGTTCTTCTACACCGCGCGTGACCAGGCGGCGATCGCGGACACGAGCGAGACGCCCGACCTCACGGTCAACGTCGTGGGCAAGCAGTGGGCGTGGGACTTCAACTACCTCAACGACGCCGAGACCCCGGACGACGACGTCTACGACTCCAGCGTCCAGGTGCAGCTCGACGGCGAGCCGGTGCCGCAGGAGAACCTCCCGACGCTGTACCTGCCGGTCGACCGGCGCGTGGAGTTCCGGCTCAACGCGCGCGACGTCATCCACTCCTTCTGGGTGCCGGCGTTCCTCTACAAGCTCGACATGATCCCCGGGATCACGAACACGTTCCAGGTCGTGCCGACGAAGGAAGGCACGTTCGTCGGCAAGTGCGCCGAGCTGTGCGGCGAGTACCACTCCGAGATGCTCTTCCAGGTCAAGGTCGTCCCCCAGGCCGAGTACGACGCCTGGATGGCCGAGCTGCGCGACCGGGGCCAGACCGGCTCCCTCGACACCGACCTCGGCCGGAGCAAGCTCGCTGAGTCCGTGGACGAGGGTCAGGAGAACGACAGGTGACCGCAATCTCCGACCGGCCGACGGCCTTCGCCGTGGCCGCCAAGCCGAGCAAGGGCAGCCAGGTCGTCAAGTGGCTGACGAGCACCGACCACAAGGTGATCGGCAATCTCTACATCGTCACGTCCCTGGTGTTCTTCGTCATCGGCGGTCTGCTCGCGCTGCTCATCCGCGCCGAGCTGTTCGAGCCGGGCATGCAGGTCCTTCAGACGAAGGACCAGTACAACCAGATGTTCACGATGCACGGCCTGATCATGCTGCTGCTCTTCGCGACGCCGCTGTTCGCCGGCTTCGCGAACGCGATCATGCCGCTGCAGATCGGCGCCCCGGACGTCGCCTTCCCGCGCCTGAACATGCTGTCGTACTGGCTGTACCTGCTCGGCGGCCTCATCGCCGCGGCGGGCTTCCTCACCCCGCAGGGTGCGGCGTCCTTCGGCTGGTACATGTACGCGCCGCTGTCGAACGCGACGTTCTCGCCCGGCCTCGGCACCGACCTCGGTGTGTTCGGCCTGGCCATGGGTGGTTTCGGCACGATCCTCGGTGGCGTCAACTTCATCACGACGATCATCTGCATGCGCGCCCCCGGCATGACGATGTTCCGGATGCCGATCTTCTCCTGGAACGTGCTCATCACGAGCGTGCTCGTCCTCATGGCGTTCCCCCCGCTGGCCGCCGCGCTCTTCGCGCTCGGCGCCGACCGGCGGCTCGGGGCGGTGGTCTTCGAACCCGAGAACGGCGGATCGCTGCTCTGGCAGCACCTGTTCTGGTTCTTCGGTCATCCCGAGGTCTACATCCTCGCGCTGCCGTTCTTCGGCATCGTCTCGGAGATCTTCCCGGTGTTCAGCCGCAAGCCGATCTTCGGGTACAAGGGCCTCATCTTCGCGACGATCTCCATCGCCGGCCTCTCGGTGGCGGTGTGGGCGCACCACATGTACGCGACCGGCCAGGTCAACCTCGCGTTCTTCGCCTTCATGACGATGCTCATCGCGGTGCCGACGGGCGTGAAGTTCTTCAACTGGATCGGCACGATGTGGCGGGGGTCGCTGACCTTTGAGACGCCGATGCTGTGGTCGCTGGGCTTCCTCGTGACGTTCCTCTTCGGCGGCCTGACGGGCATCATCCTGTCCTCGCCGGCGCTGGACTTCCACCTCAACGACAGTTACTTCGTCGTCGCCCACTTCCACTACGTCGTCTTCGGCACCGTCGTCTTCGCGATGTACGCGGGCTTCTACTTCTGGTGGCCCAAGCTCACCGGCAAGATGCTCGACGAGAAGCTCGGGAAGATCCACTTCTGGCTGACGTTCGTCGGCTTCCACACGACGTTCATGATCCAGCACTGGCTCGGCGTCGAGGGGATGCCGCGGCGCTACGCCGACTACCTCGTCGAGGACGGCTTCACCCTCTACAACCAGATCTCGACGATCGGCGCCTTCACGCTCGCGGTCTCGATGCTGCCGTTCCTCTGGAACGTCTACGTCACGGCCAAGCGGGCTCCGAAGGTCATGGTCGACGACCCCTGGGGCTACGGGGCCTCGCTCGAGTGGGCGACGTCCTGCCCGCCGCCGCGGCACAACTTCACCTCGCTGCCCCGGATCCGTTCGGAGCGGCCGGCGTTCGACCTCCACCACCCGGAGATCGCCGCGCACGCCAACGTGGCGACCGCGGACAAGAACGTCGTCGACGACCTGCTCGGCGAGGCCGAGCTCAACCGCTGAGGCAGGGACTGACGCCGTGAAGATCGAGACCTGGCTGTTCGGCTCGGGGGCCGTCTTCTTCACCCCCATCGCCATCGTCTACGGCATCGTCACCGAGTGGGGCGAGCCCGTCGGCACGACGGCCCTGTTCCTCACCGCGGGCCTCGCGGCGATGATCGGGCTCTACCTCTGGCTGACCTCGCGGCGCATCGACGAGCGTCCGGAGGACGACCCGGCGGGCGAGATCGCCCAGGGCGCCGGCGAGCTGGGCTTCTTCTACGCCTCCTCGTGGTGGCCGCTGGCCGTCGGCCTCGGGAGCGCCCTCGTCTTCACGGGCCTGGCCGTCGGCTGGTGGATGGTCATCCTCGGCCTGCCGATCGCCCTCCTGGCGACCCTCGGCTGGGTCTTCGAGGGCTACCGCAACGAGTACGCCCACTGACAGACCCCCTACGCACCACACGGCCCCTGGCCGCCCTCCGCGGCGGCTCAGGGGCCGTCGTGCGTGATGCCCACCCTCAGCCACACCTCGTGGGTCGGTGTCGGTGCTCAGGGGCGGAGCGGCGCATCAGCCGTCACGGCCTCGGCCCGGTCACGTCGCCCGCCGCGGGCGTCGATGGCCGGGGCATGGGGATGCGCCGCGGCTTCAGGCAGGCACTGGTGTCGTTCCTGGTCATGCTCTGCGCCGGAGCTCTGATCACTGCCGGTTGGGTCACGTACGACCGGGGGGCGCTCAGGGAGGCCGAGGCCGTCGCGGCGGGACTGTCCCTGCCGGGCGAGGCGGTCGCCTGCCGCTCCCTCGGTCTTCCCGGTGACGGCCGCTGCTCGAGCACGGGCTCGGACGTGCCGGCGGTGGCGAACGACCTGGCGGGTCAGCTCCGGGCCGACGGGTTCGCGGGCGCGACAGCACGGTGCACGTCCGAGCCGATCGAGACCTGCACCATCACTGCAGGCCGGTGGTTGCGCCACCGGGTGGTCGTCGTCGTCCTCGCCCGGTTGGTGCCGGGGACGACGGACCACCACGGCGCCGATGTCTCGGTCGCTGCCGTCTGAGGACGCGCGGCAGGGACTCGCCCCCAGGCTGATCGTGACGCGCCGGTGCTCGACCGGGCTCGTCGCCGGTCATGGCGCAGGCGGTGCGTGATCGGCGACGTGAGGTGCGTGATCACGCGGGGTGGGGGCGGGGCGTCGCTCGACCGCCCGTGATCACGGGGAGGGGGGAGGGGCGGGGTTGAGGGCGTCGGCGAGCTGGGCGTCGAGGACGTGGGGGGACGGCGGGCCCAGGGGGCGCGTCGGGCGCTGCGGGCGCGGGCCGCGCTGCGGGCGCGGGCCGTGGCGGGGGAGGTCCGTGACCGCCTCCGGGGCGTCGGGGACACCGGCGCAGCCGGCGGCCGCGGCCACGGCGAGCAGGGCCACGAGACGGCCGACGGGGACACGCGCCACGGGAGGCTCCCTCCGGGACGCCGGCTCTGGACGTCCCACCCTGCGCAGGTCGGCAGCGGAGGGGCCGTGCTTGAGCGCACGGGACCACGGACGCACGAAGGGCCCGGACCGTGCGGTCCGGGCCCTTCGTGCAGGGGCGTCCGTCAGTGGCCGGTGGTCACCGCGGGGGCCTGCGAGTGCTCGCCGCCCTCGATGGCCTCGTGCTCGCTGTGGTGGTGGGCGGCCTCGAGCTCGGCCGGCGTCACCGGGGCGATCGCGTCCTTGAAGTAGAAGCTCGACAGGCGCTGCTTGAACCTGTCCTTGCCCGAGCCCGGACGGCGGACGCCGTTGGCGTCGGTCGCCGGCGGCAGCGCGGCCGGGACGCCCGACTCGTGCTGCACGAGCTCCCAGCGGGAGTACTCGTCGAGCGGCTGGTGCAGCTCGAAGACCTCGCCGTCCTCGGTGCGGAAGATCCGCCCCGTCTCGACGCCGTGGAGCACCTTGTCCCGGTCCCGCCGCTGCAGACCCATGCAGATCCGCTTGGTGACGACGAAGACGAGCGGCGGCACGACGAACACCGCGAGCCGAAGGACGTTCGTGATGTCGTTGATCGACAGCCGCAGGAGCACGGCGATGATGTCGTTGCCGCCGGAGATCCACAGCAGGATGTAGAACGAGATCGCCATGGCGCCGAGGCCCGTGCGGACCGGCGTGTTGCGCGGCCGGTCGAGCAGGTGGTGCTCGCGCTTGTCACCCGTGGCCCACTGCTCGATCCAGGGGTAGAGCACCATCGCCATGGTCACCAGCCCCGGCACGATGAGGGCCGGGAGGATGATGTTGCCGGACAGGGTGATCCCGAGGAACTCCGCCTCGAGGAAGCCCGGCGTGATGCGGACGGCGCCGTCGAGCCAGCCCATGTACCAGTCGGGCTGGGAGCCCGCGGTCACGGGGGAGGGGTCGTACGGCCCGTAGTTCCACACCTGGTTGATCCCGAAGAGGCCGGAGATCAGGGCGATGATGCCGAAGACGACGAAGAAGAAGCCGCCGGCCTTGGCCATGTACACGGGGAAGAGCGGGTAGCCGACGACGTTGTCGTTGGTCCGGCCCGGCCCGGGGTACTGCGTGTGCTTGTGCAGCACGACCATGAACAGGTGCGCCGTGATGAGGGCGAGGAAGATCGCCGGCAGCAGGAGCACGTGGATCGTGTAGAGCCGGGGGATGAACGCCTCGCCGGGGAACTCGCCGCCGAAGAGGAAGAACGACACGTACGACCCGACGACGGGGATCGCGAGGATGATCGCCGAGGCGATGCGCAGGCCCGTGCCGGACAGCAGGTCGTCGGGGAGCGAGTAGCCGGCGAAGCCCTCGACGATCGCGAGCAGGGCGAGCACCGAGCCGATGACCCAGTTGAGCTCCCGGGGCTTGCGGAACGCGCCGGTGAAGAACACCCGGAACATGTGGACGACGATGGCGGCGACGAAGATCAGCGCGGCCCAGTGGTGGACCTGGCGCATGAGCAGTCCGCCGCGGACGTCGAACGACATCCGGATCGTCGAGGCGTAGGCCTCGGACATCGTCTGGCCGACGCCGGGGGCGTAGGTGCCCTCGTACTGGATGAGGCCGACGCTCGGGACGTAGAAGAACGTGAGGAACGTGCCCGACAGCAGCAGGATGATGAAGCTGTAGAGGGCGATCTCACCGAGCAGGAACGACCAGTGGTCGGGGAAGATCTTGCGCGCGAAGCCCTTGGCGGCCTTGCTCGCACCGAAGCGCTCGTCGAGGAAGTTGCCGACGTTGCCGGCGGCGCGCTCGGACGTGGTGGTGGTCATCCGCGCTCCCAGAAGCTCGGTCCGACGGCCTCACCGAATGGTGCCTTGGCCACGAGATACCCTTCGTCGTCCACGGTGATCGGCAGCTGCGGCAGCGGCCGCTTGGCCGGGCCGAAGATCACCTTGCAGTGCTGCGTCACGTCGAACGTCGACTGGTGACACGGGCACAACAAATGGTGTGTCGTCTGCTCCCACAGCGCGACCGGGCACCCCATGTGCGTGCAAATTTTGGAGTAGGCGACGATCCCCGCGTACGAGCCCTCCTGGGACTCGGCACTGAGCTGGTCGGGCTCGAGCCGCATGAGCAGGACGGCGGCCTTGGCGCGCTCCTCGAGCGGGTGGGACGACTCGTCGACGCCCTCGGGCATGATGTGGACGATCGAGTTGATCCCCAGGTCGCTGGCCCGGACCCGGCCGCCCTCGGGGTCGCGCACGAGGTGCATGCCCTCCTCCCAGAACGTCACCGAGAGGGCGTCGCCCGGCAGCGGCCCGAGGTCGCGCAGCAGGACGACGGCCGGCAGGCCCACGAGCCCGAGCGCCGCGGCGAGCGAGCCGCGGATGAGCGGACGGCGACCCAGGCCCGCCTCGCCGGCACCCTCCTTGAGGATGCGGACGGCGTCGGCCCGGTCCTCGTCGGTGCCGCGCTGGAGGTGGCGGTACTCGACGCGCTCCTCGTCCGGCATGAGCGTCTTGGCCCAGTGGATGGCGCCCGCGCCGATGCCGAACATCGCGAGGAACAGGCCGAGGCCGAGGA
The DNA here is from genome assembly GCA_052038585.1 of Kineosporiaceae bacterium. GTDB lineage: Bacteria > Actinomycetota > Actinomycetes > Actinomycetales > Kineosporiaceae > JBQGCR01. The sequence goes on along the minus strand of JBQGCR010000215.1, from coordinate 5,291 downwards.
GCAGGTTGGACAGCCGCAGCCGCCCCAGGTACTCGATGTAGGGCAGCTCCTCGTCGAGCTGGACGGCGAAGTACGCCACCAGCATGACGAGCGTGCCGAGCGCCGACAGCGCGAAGAGCGTCGCCACCTGGCGCTCCGCGCGCTTGGCGGCGGCGACGTCGGTGTCGGCGAGGCGGTGCCGGTGGACCGGCAGGCCCGGGTTCTCGAACCGCTCGGGGAGCGGCGCCTCGGACTGCGTCGCGACGTCGGTCGTCGTGCCGCTCGTGTCGTGCGTCATGTGGTCCGTCCTGTCGCTCATGCCGACTTCGCCCCGAGCCAGACGCTCGCCCCGACGAGCAGGCCGAGACCGAGCACCCACGCGAGCAGGCCCTCGGGCACCGGGCCGAGCGAGCCGAGCGAGAAGCCGCCCGGGCTCGGGCTCTCGTGGATGGTCTCGAGGTACGCGATCACCGCGCGCTTGCTGTCCGGGGAGAGGGTCTGGTCGTTGAAGACCGGCATCGACTGCGGGCCGGTCTCCATGGCCTCCCAGACGTGGGTCGGCGTCACGCCCTTGAGGTTCGGCGCGTACTTGCCGCGGGTCAGCGCGCCGCCGGAGCCCGCGTAGTTGTGGCACATCGCGCAGTTCGTGCGGAAGATCAGCGCCCCCTGGGCGACGTCCGCGTCGGACAGGTCGAGGTCCTCCTCGGAGGGGATCGACGGGCCGGGGCCGAGGCTCGCGACGTACGCCGCGAGCTGGGCGATCTCCTCCTCGGTGTACTGCACCTTGTTGACCTTCGGCGCCTGCGGGCCGCTCGCCGCCAGCGGCATGCGGCCGGTGCCCACCTGGAAGTCGACGGCCGCGGCGCCGACGCCGATGAGCGAGGGCGCGTCCCGACGACCGCCGGCGTTCTCGCCGTGGCACGTCGAGCAGTTGGCGAGGAACAGGGCGCGACCCGCGGCGATGTCGTCCTCGCTCGCGCCGGCGGCGTCGGCCCGGTTCGGCGCGACGGCCGCGTACGCCAGGCCGGCGACGAGCAGGCCGAGCAGGACGAGCACGGCGGAGGCGAGGGGATGCCGCCGTCGGGCTGCGAGTGCACTCACTGTGTATCTCCTACGGGCCGTCCGGACGCCGAGGCGGTCCGGGGTCGGTGGGTGGGGCGGGCCGTCACTGGATGACGTAGATGACGAGGAACAGGCCGATCCAGACGACGTCGACGAAGTGCCAGTAGTACGACGTGACGATGGCGCTCGTCGCCTCCGCGTGGCCGAAGCGCTTCGCGGCGAAGCTGCGCGCGATGATGAGCAGGAAGGCGATGAGACCGCCGGTGACGTGCAGGCCGTGGAAGCCGGTCGTCAGGTAGAAGACCGACCCGTAGCCGCTGCTGGCGATCGTCAGCCCCTCGTGGACGAGCTCGGCGTACTCGAAGACCTGACCCGAGACGAAGATCGCGCCGGAGATGTACGTCAGGGCGTACCACTCGCGCATGCCCCAGTTGGACCAGCCGTGCTCCCGCGTCCACGGCGTCCACCACGGCCCCTTCGCGCCCGGCTGGAACCGCTCGGCGGCGAAGACGCCGAGCTGGCACCACACGGAGCTGAGCACGAGGATGATCGTGTTCGTCAGGGAGAAGGGGATGTTGAGCTTCTCGGGCTCGCTGACCCACTCGCCGGGCACGACGGACCGGATCGTGAAGTACATCGCGAAGAGCCCCGCGAAGAACATGAGCTCGCTGGCCAGCCAGACGATCGTCCCGACCTGGACCATGTTCGGCCGGTTGAGCGTCGTCGCATGGGGGCTCTCAACAGCGGATGCAGTCGCCACGGCGCCATTATTGCCTCATGCCGCGTGCGGTAGGGCAGGGGGGCGCGCTTCGCGGCGTGCCGAGAAGGTCACATGCGGCGAACTTGTGCGCCCGTCCCCGGCCGTTCGTCCTGCCGCGGCGGACGCGGACCAGTCTGCGCCGACCGATCCGGGAACGCCCGAGCCGTACGTCCTGTTCCCGGGCGGCTCCCGGCCGTGGACCCCTCGGGCGGTAGCATCGCGTCGCACGAGCGTGCCCGCCCGACCGGCCCCGCCGGCGTCCCGGCGGCGCACCACCGAGTCCCACCGACTGGAGCACCAGGGATGACGAGCACGGCGGCCGACCACGGCGCCCAGGCCCCCACGACGCTGTCGATCCTGCTCTACAGCGACGACGTCGACACGCGCGCGGCCGTCAGGCTCGCCGTCGGCCGACGCCCCGCGGCGGGCCTGCCCGCCGTCGAGTGGTTCGAGTGCGCCACGCCCGCCGCCGCGATCGCGGCCGCGGACAGCGGCCGGCACGACCTGTTCGTCCTCGACGGCGAGGCCGCGCCCGCGGGCGGCATGGGGCTGTGCAAGCAGCTCAAGGAGGAGATCTACGAGTGCCCGCCGGTGCTCGTGCTCACCGGCCGACCCCAGGACGCCTGGCTGGCGACGTGGTCGCGCGCCGACGCCGCCGTCCCGCACCCGCTCGACCCGGTCGCCGTCGCCGAGGCCGTCGCCGAGCTCGCCCGCAAGCGCCTGTCGGTGTGAGCGCGCCGACCTGGCCGGGGCTGCTCGTCAGCCTCCTCGCGGGCGAGGACCTCAGCCGTGACCGGACGGCGTGGGCGATGGAGCAGGTCATGTCCGGCGACGCGACGCCGGTGCAGCTCGCCGGGTTCCTCGTCGGGCTGCGCGCCAAGGGCGAGACCGTCGACGAGCTGTCCGGCCTCGTCGACGTCATGCTCGCCCACGCCGTGCGCATCGAGGTGCCCGGCCCGTGCGTCGACATCGTCGGCACCGGCGGGGACCGGCACCGGACGGTGAACATCTCGACGACGGCGGCGATGGTCACCGCGGCCGCGGGCCGTCGCGTCGTCAAGCACGGCAACCGGGCGGCCTCCTCGGCGTCCGGCGCGGCCGACGTGCTCGAGGCCCTCGGCGTCCGGCTCGACCTGCCGCCCGAGCGGGTGGCCGCCCTCGCCGACGAGGTGGGGATCACGTTCTGCTTCGCCCAGGTGTTCCACCCCTCGTTCCGGCACGCCGCCGTCGCGCGCCGCGAGCTCGCGGTGCCCACGGCGTTCAACTTCCTCGGGCCCCTGACGAACCCTGCGCTGCCCGGCGCGAGCGCCATCGGGTGCGCCGACCGGCGGATGGCGCCGATCATGGCCGGGGTGCTCGCCGCCCGGGGGGCGAGCGCGCTCGTGTTCCGCGGGGACGAGGGTCTCGACGAGCTGTCGACGACCGGGCCGTCGGACGTCTGGGTCGTCGCGGGCGGCGCGGTCGAGGAGGTCCGGTTCGACCCGCGCGACGTCGGCCTGGCACCCGCGACGCTCGACGACCTGCGCGGCGGCGACGCCGTCCACAACGCCGGCGTCGTCCGCGAGGTGCTCGCCGGGCGGCCGGGGCCGGTGCGCGACGCCGTCCTGCTCAACGCCGCCGCGGCGCTCGTCGCGGCCGACGGCACGAGCGCCGCGAGCCTCACCGCCGACCTCCGGCGGGCCCTGGAGGACGCCGGGCGGGCCGTCGACTCCGGCGCCGCCGCGGACCTGCTCGCGCGCTGGTCGGCGGCGACCGCGGCCTGAGGCCGGCCGGGGCGGTCAGTTCTCGAAGCCGAGGGAGAACGCGGCCTCGAGGTCGTGCTTGGAGTAGGCCTGGAACGCCAGGTAGGTCTTCGTGGCGCGCACGCCGTCGACCTTGCTCAGCCGGTCGGCGATGACCTCGGCGAGCTCCTCGTGCCGGCCGACGCGGACGATGGCGACGAGGTCGACGTCGCCGGTCACCGAGTAGACCTCGCTGACGCCCTCGAGCTCGGCGATGCGCGCGGCCGCCTCGGGGATCCGGTCGACCTGCGTCTCGACGAGGACGATGGCGGTGATCACGGCGTCGCTCCAGGAGTCGGGCGTGCGGTCGGGCGCCGCCAGCCTAGTCGGCCCCCTGGACGGACGACACCGTGGCCACGTAGGCGTCCGGCAGGCCGTTGGTGTCCGCGGCGAGCCGCGTCGTGGCCGGGCTGACGAAGCCGACGACCGTCCCGTCCGCGGACAGGCTCGCCCCCGAGACGGTCGAGGCGTCCGCCCCCGCCGTCAGCGTCACCGTCTCCCCGGTCGTCCGGTCGCGGACGACGACGTCGGCGAGCGCCGGGGCGCCGCCCGGGGCGACGTCGCGCGCGAACGTGCTCCAGGCGAGGTGGCGGCCGTCCGCCGACAGGCCGATCCGGCCGACGGCGCGCCGGTCGCCCGGCACGCCTGCCGCGTCGGTGACGAGGGCGAGGGTCCCGGTGGCGCGGTCGGCGACGAAGACGTCGGCGACGCCGTTGGTGTCGGCCGGGTCGAGGTTGCTCGCGCCGGACAGGAACGCGACCCAGCGCCCGTCACCGGACAGGGCGAGGCCGTAGTACCCGGAGTCCTCGTTGCCGCCGTCGCCACCGGTCGCCCCGCCGTCGGACGCGCGGCTGACCAACTCCGTCGTCCCCGTCACGGTGTCGGTGACGTAGATCTGCTTGGCGACGAGGGTCACGCCCGGGACGAGGTCGCGCGCCTCGGAGGAGTAGGCGACGAAGCGGCCGTCGGCGCTGATCGCGACGCCGAACAGACCGGAGGCGTTGTCGGCCGGCGTCCCGTCGGGCGCCGCGCTGACGAGCACCGGTGAGGTGCCGGCGACCAGGTCGACGAGGAACGTGTCGGCCCGCAGGTTGTCGTCCCCCGCCGCGAGGTTCGTCGCCTCGGAGGAGAACGCGAGCCGGCTCCCGTCGGCCGACAGCGCGACCTGGCCGTAGCGGGCCGAGGCCCGGTCGCCGAGGGCGCCCGCCGCGTTCCGGGAGAGGACCCGCGTGGTCCGGGTCACCGTGTCGCGGACGAAGACGTCGGCGGCGGCGTTGGTGTCGGTCACCCCCGCGACGAGGTTCGTCGCCCGCGACGCGAACGCGACGTACCGGCCGTCCGCGGACACCGACACCCCCGGCGTCGCCGGGCCGTTGCCCGCCGTGCCGGTCGGGGTCGCGCTGACGAGCCGGGTGGTCCCCGTCAGGGTGTCCCGCAGGTAGACGTCCGCACCGGCGTTGCGGTCCGCCGGACGTCCGCTGCGCAGCGTCACGAGGTCGTTCGCCGTGGTCACGAAGGCGACGTACCGGCCGCCGGGGGAGACGGCCACGGCCGTCGTCGTCCCCTGGCTCGCCGTGCCGCCGGGCGTCAGCCCGACGAGGGCCAGCGCGGTCGTCACGAGCGTCGCCGCGGCCCGGCGGTCGACGACGCGCGCGGCGGCGGCCCGGACGCGCCGGGTCGTCGTGCCGCCGGTCCTGGTCATGATCCCC
>JBQGCR010000214.1:0-3420 GCA_052038585.1 Kineosporiaceae bacterium | reverse complement strand
CGAACACGGGGCGTCCCCTCCCTACCGGCGGCCGGGCGTCTTGTGCCCGGCCTGCTTGGAGACCCCGAGCCCCGCGGCGACCGCCGGCCACGACCAGCCGGCCGCGCGGGCCGAGGCGACGTGCGCCTCCTCGAGGTGGTCGAGCAGCCGGCGCAGGGCGGCCACCCCGCGCAGCCCGGTCGCCGGGTCGTCGGACGCGGCCTTTGCCGCGAGCGACGTCGTCATCTCCAGTAGCGTCAATCTAGGTTGACGTCGGACGAGTCGTCAACCCTGGTTGACCTCAAGCGTCCATGATCACGCCTCAACCGTTCATGATCACCGGGGGGTGGGGGGCGGGGTGGGGGTGGGGGTGGGGCGGGTCCAGGTCGTGGGGGTGCCGACCTCGGTGAAGCCGAGGCGGGCGTAGACGCTGCGGCCCTGGGCGGTCGTGCAGAGCGTCGCCGGCCGGTCGGGGGCGGCGGACAGGGCCGCGGCGGTGAGGGCGGCGGCGACGCCGCGGCCGCGGACGGCGGGCAGGGTCGCGACGCCGGAGACGAAGACGCACCTCGGGCCGACCGCGGCCATCGCCGTGGCGACGGGCTCGCCGTGGAGCAGGCCGAGGAGCAGGTGCAGGTCGGGCTGGGTCAGCGTGCCCTCGCCCGGGTGGATCGTCCCCGGCCGGAACCCGGCGGGCAGCCCGCCGGCGGCCCGCACGACGGTGCCCTCGGTGGCGAGCACCTCGTCCGGCGTCGAGGCGCGCAGCACCTCCAGGCCCGGCACGTCCGCCACGTCGACCGGACCGGCGGGGCGGACCATCCACGGGTCGGCCGGCGCCGGCCGCAGGCCCCAGGCGGTGAGGTCGAGCCGGCCCCACGCGTCGCTCACCTCGACCCGGGCCCCGGCCGGCAGCCGGGCGGCCACCTCGGCGGGGGCGACGTCGCGGGCGAGCGTCCCGGCGACGGGGAAGACCGACGGCCCGGCGACCGGGGCCCACCACAGCCCGGCCCCGGTGCGGACCGTGACGCCGAGCGCCGCGTAGGCGAGCTCGTAGAACCGCGCCTGGCCGGCGGCGCAGAGCGTCACCGGGTCGGTGCCCGCCACGGGGTCGGCGCTAGACGTGGAACACCGCGCCGGGCCGGGCGAGCTCGACGGGGCCCGGGTAGGCGCTGCGGGCCTCGGCGAGGACGACCGTCGGGTCGGTCCATGCCGGCAGGTGCGTGAGGACGAGCCGTCGGGCGTCGACGTCCCGCGCCACCTGCCCGGCGCGCAGGCCGGTGAGGTGGATGTCCGGCTCGAGGTCGCGGCCCTCGACGAACGACGCCTCGGCGAGGAGGACGTCGGCGTCCCGCGCGAGCGGGGTCAGCGCGTCGCAGACGTCGGTGTCCCCGGTGTAGGCGAGCACCCGGCCGCCGTGCTCGATCCGCAGGCCGTACGCCTCGACGGGGTGGTTGACCCGCAGCGCCGTGACGGCCAGCGGCCCGATCGTCAGGCGGGCGCCGTCGGTGAGCTCGCCGACGTCGTACACCTCCGCCATCTGGCCCTGCGCGTCGGCGCCGTAGGCGCGCTCGAGGCGCTCGAGCGTCCCGGCCGGGCCGAGGACGGGCAGCCGGCGCTGCGGCGGGCCGGCGGGGTCGTACCGCAGCGCGACGAAGAGGCCGCACAGGTCCATGCAGTGGTCGGGGTGCAGGTGGGTGAGGACGACGGCGTCGACGCCCTGCGGCGCGACGAGCCGCTGCAGCGGGCCGAGGGCGCCGCTGCCGAGGTCGAGCAGCACCCGCCAGGTGCGCCCCGACGCGTCGGCCGCCTCGACGAGGTAGCAGGAGGCCGGCGAGTCCGGCCCGGGGAAGGAGCCGGAGCACCCGACGACGGTGAGCCTCATGCGAAGACGCCCGCGTGCTCGACGGCGGCGACCTCGGGCCCGAGGAAGCGCCGGGCGAGGGCGCCGAACGGTGCGGGGTCGCCCGTCGCGAGGAACCGGTGCTCCGGCGGCGGCAGGCCGGGGTCGCGCTCGAGCCCGTCGGCGACGAGCGTGCGGTAGACGTCCTTGGCGGTCTCCTCGGCGCTGCTCACGAGCGTGACCTCCTCCCCCATGACGTAGGCGATGACGCCGGTGAGCAGCGGGTAGTGCGTGCACCCGAGGACGAGGGTGTCGACGCCGGCCTCGCGCACCGGGTCGAGATAGGCGTGGGCGACGGCGAGCAGCTCGGGCCCGCCGGTCAGGCCGCGCTCGACGAACTCGACGAACCGCGGGCAGGCCCGGCCGGTGACCGCGAGGTGCGGCGCGGCGGCGAAGGCGTCCTCGTACGCCCGGCTCGCGATCGTCGCGCGGGTGCCGATGACGCCGATCGCGCCGTTGCGGGTCGCGGCGACGGCCCGGCGGACGGCCGGCTGGATGACCTCGACGACCGGGACGTCGTAGCGCTCGCGCGCGTCGCGCAGCACCGCCGCGCTCGCGCTGTTGCACGCGATGACGAGCAGCTTCACGCCGCGCTCGACGAGGGTGTCCATGACGTCGAGCGCGTGCGCGCGCACCTGGGCGATCGGCTTGGGCCCGTACGGGCCGTGCGCGGTGTCGCCGACGTAGAGGACGGGCTCGTGCGGGAGCTGGTCGAGGACGGCGCGCGCGACGGTCAGCCCCCCGACCCCGCTGTCGAGGATCCCGATCGGCGCATCGCTCACGCCGAGCACGATAACGCGGGGCGGCGACAGGTCCGGCGGAGCACGCCCGTGGCCCTCGACACGCGGTCGCCGCTCACCCGCCGAGGGCCCGGACGAGGTCCTCCTGGAGGTCCGTGAGCTGCTCGTACCGCATCGCCGCCGGCAGCCACGGGTTCTCCCGGACGCGCTCGGCGACGGACTCCTCGTCGACCGGGTCGATCGCCGACCACGCGCGGCGGATCGCCTCGTGGACGGCGGCGGCGTCCTCGTCGGTGCGCAGCCCGAGGCGCTCGGCGAGGACGAGCCGCACGTCCGTGAGCCCGCGCAGGAGCGCCTGGGCGTCCTCGGTCGACAGCAGCAGCGGCCGCGCCCGGTCCCGCAGCGCGGCGGCGGCCCGCCCCAGGCTCTCGGTCTTGCGCCGGCGCAGGCCGTGCTCGGTGAGCCGGCGGAACTCCGCGGAGAGGACGGGGTCGTCGCGGTGCGCGTCCGGCAGCAGCCGGGCGACGGCGGGGTCGTCGGGGGCGAAGCTCGGGGCGGCCGCGCCGTCGGTGGTGACGCCCGACATGCCCGTGAGCTCGGCGAGCGGGTCGACCGGGGCGCCGTCGTCGTCCGGCGCGAGCATCGCGGCGACCTGGTCGAGGAGCTGGGCCAGGTCCTCGCACGACTCCTCGTCGAGCTCGACCCGGACGAGCCCCGGCCCGCTGCGGCCCGCCGGCCGGAAGGCGCCCACCCTCACGAGTCCTTCGCGAACGTGGCCCACAGGCCGTAGGTGTGCATCGCCTC
>JBQGCR010000213.1:0-8573 GCA_052038585.1 Kineosporiaceae bacterium | reverse complement strand
CTCCGGCCGGGCCGAGCCGCTCAACCTCAAGCGGTTCATCTACGAGCTCGACGTGCCGGTCATCGTCGGCGGCTGCGCGACGTACACCGCGGCGCTGCACCTCATGCGCACCGGCGCGGCCGGCGTCCTCGTCGGCTTCGGCGGCGGCGCGACGCACACGACCCGGGACACCCTCGGCATCCACGCGCCGATGGCCACCGCCGTCGCCGACGTCGCCGCGGCCCGGCGGGACTACATGGACGAGTCCGGCGGGCGGTACGTCCACGTCATCGCCGACGGCGGGATGGGCCGCTCCGGCGAGGTCGTCAAGGCCGTCGCGTGCGGCGCGGACGCCGTCATGCTCGGCGCCGCCCTGGCCCGCGCCGAGGAGGCCCCCGGCCGCGGCTTCCACTGGGGCCCGGAGGCCCACCACCCGCTCGTCCCGCGCGGCGAGCGCAAGCACGTCGGCACGGTCGGCACCCTCGAGGAGGTGCTCCTCGGCCCCGGCCGCGTCGCCGACGGCACCGCGAACCTCGTCGGCGCCCTGCGCCGCTCGATGGCGACGACGGGCTACTCCGACCTCAAGGAGTTCCAGCGCGTCGAGGTCGTCGTCTCGCCCTACCAGCCCAGCTGACGACGCCGGTCAGGCCGTCGTCCCGGCCGGGTCGTCCCCGTCGACGGTGACCCGGTCGCGGCCGAGCGCCTTGCCCCGGAAGGCGGCCGTCCCGGCGGCGTCGACGACGTCCGCGAGGGACCGGCCGCAGCCGTCCCACCACGTCGCGACGCCGACCGTCACCGAGAGCCGGCCCGAGGGGGCGGCGTCGTGGGTCACCCCGAGCGCGGCGACCGCGGCCCGCAGCCGCTCGGCGACGGCGCGGGCCTCCTCGCCACCCGCGCCGTAGAGCAGGCAGACGAACTCCTCGCCGCCCTTGCGGAACGCCGAGTCCTGGGTCCGGACGCCGGAACGCAGGGCGGCGGCGACCTGGCGCAGCGCGCGGTCGCCCGCGGCGTCGCCGTGCGCGTGGTTGAAGGCGCCGAAGTGGTCGACGTCGACGAAGGCCACGCTGAGCGGCACCCCGGCCCGGGCCGCCTGCGTCGGCAGCACCCGGAGCCGGTCGTCGAGCGCCGCCCGGTTCGGCAGGCCGGTCAGGGCGTCGGTCCTGGCCGCCTCCTCGGCGAGGTTGCGGGCCCGGCGCAGGTCGAGCACCTGCGCCGACAGGGTCTTGAGCTTCTCCCCGAGGCCCTCCATCTCGCCGCGGTACCCCGCGACCTGGTCCCCGCCGTCGTTCTGGGCGAGGAACAGCGCGAGGTCGGCGCGGCGGAGCAGCGGCTCGACGCCGGCCTCGGCGCCGGCGCGGGGGTCCGGGTCGGGGAAGCCGACGACGCCGATGGACACGGTGACGCCGACCTCGCCGCGGGACACGAGCACCGGCCGGCGCGCCTCGAGGCGCAGCCGCTCCGCGAACTGCTCCGCCTGGTCGGCCGGCACCTGGGGCAGGAGCACGCCGAACTGCTCCGCGCGCAGCCGTCCGGTCGTGCCGACCGGGTCGACGTGCCGGCCGAAGCGTCCGGCGAGCGTGCGCAGGACGTCGTCGCAGGCGCTGTCGCCGTAGGCGTCGGCGACGTGGCGCAGGCCGTCGACGGCGACGAGCAGCAGCGAGCCGCCCGTGCCGTCGCGCCAGCGGTCGAGGACGATCTCCCGGAACGCCGCACCGGACAGCACACCCGTGGCGGCGTCCCGCAGGCCGCTGTGCCGCAGCTGCTCCTCGCGCAGGACGGCGGCCGTCACGTCGACGACCGTCACCGCGAGCAGCGACGGCCGGTCGGGCCGCTGCGGGCCGAGGGGCCGGGCGGTGAGGTCGAGGTGGAGCAGCGCCCCGTCGGCGCGCAGGAGCCCGGCGCGGTGCGCGGTGTCGTTGCCGGGCAGGGCGGCGGCCGAGCGCAGGTAGCGCGCGGCGGCGTCGCGGCAGTTGCTCGTGAGGCGGGCGGGGAGCGCGGTCGCGCCGACGTCGTCGCCGAGCAGGGCGCGGGCGGCTGGGTTGGCGCGCAGCACGACCTCGCCCTCGACGACGAGGGCGCCCACGGCCAGGGCCTCGACGCCCTCCGCCCAGGCCGCCCCCGTCGTCGCGTCCATCGCCCGTCCCCTCGTCCGTGCGGGCCCGTGCGGCCCTGCGGGACAGCGTGCCCGTCCGGCGGCGCGCGTGGCGGCGGAACCGTCGGGCGTCACCCTCGGTCCGTCCGGATCTGCGCCCGAGGTCGCGAAGATCCCCGCGCTGTCGCATCAGGGCGAGCGGATCTCGGCGCGCTGCTTAGGCTGGGGGCATGACCGTCAACGCTGGCCGGATGGGACCCGAGGAGCGCTCCGAGGCGCTGGAGCGGATGCGCCGGACGTCCTTCGACGTCGTCGTCGTCGGCGGCGGCGTGGTCGGCGCCGGGGCGGCGCTCGACGCGGCGACGCGCGGGCTCTCGGTGGCGCTCGTCGAGGCGCGGGACTGGGCGAGCGGGACGTCGTCGCGCTCGTCGAAGCTCGTCCACGGCGGCCTGCGCTACCTCGAGATGCTCGACTTCGGGCTCGTCCTCGAGGCGCTGCGCGAGCGCGGGCTCATCCTCACCCGGCTCGCGCCGCACCTCGTGACGCCGGTGCCGTTCCTGTACCCGCTGACCCACCGCGGCTGGGAGCGGCCCTACGTCGCGGCCGGCGTGACGATGTACGACGTCATGGCCCGCACCGGCGGCAACGCCGCAGGCCTGCCGTTCCACCGGCACATGACCCGCGGCCAGGCGCTGCGCGCGGCGCCCGCGCTGCGCAAGGACGCCCTCGTCGGGGCGGTCCAGTACTACGACGCGCAGGTGGACGACGCCCGGCACACGATGTCGATCGTCCGGACGGCGGCGGCCTACGGCGCGGCGGTGGCCAACCGCACGCGCGCCGTCGGGTTCGTCCGCGAGGGCGAGCGGGTCACCGGGGTGCGGGTGCGCGACCTCGAGCACGGCGGCGAGTTCGACGTCCTCGCCAGCCAGGTCATCAACGCGACCGGGGTGTGGACGGACGAGACGCAGGCGATGGTCGGCGACCGCGGCCAGTTCAAGGTCCGCGCGTCCAAGGGCATCCACCTCGTCGTCCCCCGGGACCGCATCCAGTCGACGACCGGGATCATCCTGCGCACCGAGAAGTCGGTGCTCTTCGTCATCCCCTGGGGCCGGCACTGGATCATCGGGACGACGGACACCGACTGGGAGCTCGACAAGGCCCACCCCGCCGCGTCGTCGAGCGACATCGACTACGTGCTCCAGCACGTGAACTCCGTGCTGCGCGTGCCGCTGACCCGCGAGGACGTCGAGGGCGTCTACGCCGGGCTGCGCCCGCTGCTCGCGGGGGAGAACGACTCGACGAGCAAGCTGTCCCGCGAGCACGTCGTCGCGCACCCGGCGCCGGGGCTCGTCGTCGTCGCCGGCGGCAAGTACACGACGTACCGGGTCATGGCCAAGGACGCCGTCGACGAGGCCGTGCGCGGGCTGGACTTCCGGGTCGCCGAGTCGTGCACCGACGAGGTGCCGCTCGTCGGCGCCGAGGGCTACCGGGCCGCCTGGAACACCCGGGCGCGCACCGCGGCGGCGTCCGGCGTCCACGTGGCCCGCGTCGAGCACCTGCTGCACCGCTACGGCTCGCTGACCACCGACGTCCTCGACCTCGTCGCCGCCGACAAGGCGCTCGGCGAGCCCCTGCCCGGGGCGGACGACTACCTCGCGGCCGAGGTGGTCTACGCGGCCTCGCACGAGGGGGCCCGCCACCTCGACGACGTCCTCGCCCGCCGCACGCGGATCTCCATCGAGGCGTGGGACCGCGGCGTCGCCGCGGCGCCCGTCGTCGCCGACCTCATGGCCGGGGTCCTCGGCTGGAGCCAGGCGCAGGTGGCCAACGAGATCGAGCACTACCTCGCCCGGGTCGAGGCCGAGCGCGCGTCGCAGAGCCAGCCGGACGACGAGACGGCGGACGCCGTCCGGCTCGGCGCGCCGGAGATCGTCCCGCTCGCGTGAGGCGGCCCGCCGAAAACGGGCGCTAAAGGAAATCGCGCAGCCTGCCGAATCGTCTAGCACCTCACCCGAACGGGGGAAAGACGATGACCATCATCAAGGCTTCCTGCGCCACCTGCGGCGACGTCGAGCTGTCGCCCGAGGCCGTGCGCCTCGTCGTGAGCAGCGTCGCGGACCGCTCCTTCTACGCCTTCACCTGCCCGTCGTGCCACGAGCGCATCCGCAAGGACGCGACGAGCGAGGTCGTCCGCTTGCTCACCGCCGGCGGCCTGCGCGCCGAGCGCGTGCAGGTGCCCGCCGAGGCGCTCGAGGACCACCCGATCACCGCCATGACGTGGGACGACGTCCTCGACTTCGGCTCGGCCCTCGACGGGTGCGACGACATCGTCGCCGCGGTCCAGCGCGCGTCGGTCCGGCACCTGCAGTCCTGACCGTGCCCGCCTCCGGCGACGATCCGAAGTGATCGTTACCGGGGGGTAGCATCCAGGGGTCACAGGCGTTTACAGTCGCGCGCATGGCATTCGAGCGCGTCGTCGCGGACCCCGAGTCAGACCCGTCGGCCACCTGGGCCGTCGACCCGGCGCTGGTGCGCCGGCTCACCGCCCGCGTCGTCACCCAGGGGGGCACCCCGCCGGTGACGTCGACGGCGCCGTGGACCGGCGCCCCCCTCGCCGAGCTCCCGCAGTCCTCCCCGGACGACGTCGCCGTCGCCGTCGCCCGGGCCCGCACCGCCCAGCGCGTGTGGGCCGAGCGGGACGTGCGGGACCGCGCACGCGTGCTCCGCCGGCTCCACGACCTCGTCCTGGAGCAGCAGTCCCAGGCCCTCGACCTGGTGCAGAAGGAGAGCGGCAAGGCCCGCATCCACGCCTTCGAGGAGCTCGCGGACGTCGCCTTCAACGCCCGCTGGTACGCCCGCGTCGGGCGCCGGCTCCTCGCCACCGAGCGGCACGCCGGGATGATCCCCGTGCTGACGAAGGTCCGCGAGCACCACGAGCCGTGGGGCGTCGTCGGCATCGTCGCCCCGTGGAACTACCCGCTCACCCTCGCGGTGAGCGACGCGCTCCCGGCGCTGCTCGCGGGCAACGCCGTCGTCCTCAAGCCGGACACCCAGACCGCGCTCACCGCGCTGTGGGTGGCCGAGCGGCTCGCCGAGGCCGGCCTGCCGGAGGACCTCTTCCTCGTCGTGCTCGGCGACGGCCCCGTCGTCGGGTCCGCGCTCGTCGACGCCGCCGACTTCGTCTGCTTCACCGGGTCGACGGCCACCGGGCGGCAGGTCGCCCAGCGCGCCGCGGCCCGGCTCGTGCCGGCCTCGCTCGAGCTCGGCGGCAAGAACGCCGCCTACGTCGCCGAGGACGCCGACCTCGCGCGTGCCGCCGAGGGGCTCGTCCGGGACTGCTTCACCGGTGCCGGGCAGCTGTGCGTGTCCATGGAGCGCCTGCTCGTCCACGAGAAGGTCGCCGACCGCTTCCTCGACCTGTTCACCGACCGGGTCCGCCGGCTGCGGCTCTCGGCGGCGCTCGACTTCTCCGGCGACGTCGGCTCGCTCATCTCGCGGGCGCAGCTGGACAAGGTGCAGGGGCACGTCGAGGACGCCGTCGCCTCCGGGGCGCGGGTGCTCGTCGGCGGCCGGCCGCGGCCGGAGGTCGGCCCGCTGTTCTTCGAGCCGACGGTGCTCGAGGGCGTCACCCCGGCCGCCCGCTGCTTCGGCGAGGAGACGTTCGGTCCGGTCGTCGCCGTCCAGCGCGTCGCCTCGGACGCCGAGGCGCTCGCGATCGCCAACGACACCCCGTACGGCCTCAACGCCGCCGTCTGGACCAAGGACCTGCGCCGCGGGTCCCTGCTCGCCCGGCGCATCGAGGCGGGGTCGGTGAGCGTCAACGAGAGCTACATCGCCTCCTGGGGCAGCGTCGCGTCGCCGATCGGCGGCCACAAGCAGTCCGGTCTCGGCCGGCGGCACGGCGCGGCGGGCCTCCTGCGCTTCACCCAGCCGAAGACCGTCGCGGTGCAGCGCGTCGCCGGGATGGGCCTGCTCTACGGCCTCGGCTCGGAGCGCTTCGCCCGCCTCCTCACGGCGCTGCTCAGGCTGAGCAAGGCGACCCGCTTCCCCTGGCCCTGAGCCGAACGTCACGCCCAGGGGGCGAGGTCGGACGCCGCCTTGACCGCGGCCGCCAGGCCCTCCTCCTGGGCCGGGGTGAGGAAGCCGACCAGGCGGCCCAGGTCGTCGCGGCGCACCGCCGTGACGTCGTCCAGGGAGACGACGCTCGTGCGGTCCACTCCGTTCTCGGGGTAGCGCCGACGCGAAGGACGAGGGCAGGGCGTGTCCTCGTCAGGCGGACCAAGGGTTACCGTGGAGCGTGCTCAGGACGGCCCTTCGACCGCGGTGGCTCGCGCTGCTCGTCGTCGTCCTCGTCGCCTCGTCCTTCGCGGCGTTCCTCGGGTCGTGGCAGCTCGACCGGGCCCGCGAGCGCAGCGCCGCGACGGTCGCCGCGCGGCAGTCGGTCGACCCGGTCCCGGTCCTGTCGGTGCTGCGCGCCCGCGAGACGTTCACCGGCCGGCTCGTCGACAAGCCGGTCACGGCGACCGGCACGTGGGACGGCGCCCGGCAGCTGCTCGTCACCGGCAAGGAGCTCGACGGCCGGTCCGGGTTCTGGGTGCTCACCCCGCTCGTCCTCGAGGACGGCTCGGCGGTCGGCGTCGTCCGCGGCTGGGTCCCGACGGCGGACGACGCCGCGGCCGCCGCGCCGGCGGACGAGCCCGTCACCGTGACCGGCGTCCTCCAGCCGGGGGAGCCGCCGGTCGACCGCTCGCCGGGCGACCCCGCGCCGCCGGCCGGGCAGGTCGACGCCGTCGCCCCCGCCCGGCTCGTCCAGGCCTGGCCGCACCCGCTGCTCACCGGCTACGTCGTCGCGCGCGACGTCGCGCCCGCCGTCGCGGGCTCGCAGGCGCTGCGCCCGGTCCCGGCGCTCGACGACGGCGAGGGCGGCTTCGCGATCCGCAACCTCTCCTACGCCGTCCAGTGGTGGGTGTTCGCGGCCTTCGGCCTCTTCTTCTGGTACCGCCTCGTCCGCGACGACCACCTCGGCGTCCTCGACGCCGCGCCCGAGCCCGCCCCCGACCCCCACTCCGCTGGAGCCCGCACGTGACGACGACCGCCCCCGACCGCCGGGCGAGCCTGGCCTCGGCGCTCACCCGTTACCGCGTCATGGCCTGGGCCACCGGCGTGCTGCTCGTCCTGCTCACGCTGCACGTCGTCCTCCAGGTCGTCCAGTACGACGGGCCCTTCTCGTGGGGCGGCGTCTTCGGCGAGGAGGGGCTCGACGCCGTCGTGCCGGGCCTGGGCCACCTCATCCCGATCGCGCACGGCTGGCTCTACCTGATCTACGTCGTCGTCGCCGTGGACCTGTGGCTGCGCACGAAGCTGCCCGTGCTGCCGACGTTCCTCGTCGTCCTCGCCGGGACGGTCCCGTTCATGTCGTTCGTCGCCGAGCGCTGGGTCACCGGGCGGGTGCGGCCGATGGTCAACGGCGCACCGGCGCCCCGATAGGCTTGGCGAGCGTGACCCCCACTCCTGACGCGACGCCCGAGGAGCAGGCCGAGGCCGCCCACCGCCCGGTGCTCGTCGTCGACTTCGGCGCCCAGTACGCCCAGCTCATCGCCCGCCGCGTGCGCGAGGCCCGGGTCTACAGCGAGATCGTCCCGCACACGATGCCGGTCGAGCGGATGCTCGAGAAGAACCCGTCCGCGGTGATCCTCTCCGGCGGCCCGTCGAGCGTCTACGCCCCCGGCGCCCCGCAGGTCGACGCGTCCCTCTTCGAGGCCGGCGTCCCCGTCCTCGGCATCTGCTACGGCTTCCAGGCGATGGCCACCGCGCTCGGCGGCACCGTCGCGCGGACCGGCTTGCGCGAGTACGGCGGGACGACGGTCGAGGCCCGGCCGGAGGACTCGACGCTCCTGCACGCCCAGCCCGAGCGGCAGTCGGTGTGGATGAGCCACGGCGACGCCGTCCACGAGGCGCCCGACGGGTTCACCGTCGTCGCGGAGACGGCCGGCTCCCCGGTCGCCGCCTTCGAGGACCCGCAGCGGCGGCTGTTCGGCCTCCAGTGGCACCCGGAGGTCAAGCACTCGACGTTCGGCCAGCAGGTGCTCGCGAACTTCCTCACCAAGGGCGCGGGCATCGACCCGGACTGGACGACGGGCAACGACATCGAGGAGCAGGTCGCCCGGAGCCGGGCGCAGGTCGGCGACGCGCGCGTCATCTGCGGCCTGTCCGGCGGCGTCGACTCGGCCGTGGCCGCCGCGCTCGTCCAGCGCGCCGTCGGCGACCAGCTCACGTGCGTCTTCGTCGACCACGGCCTCCTGCGCGCCGGCGAGGCCGAGCAGGTCGAGCGGGACTTCGTCGCCGCGACCGGCGTGCGGCTGCACGTCGCCGACGCCGCCGACCGGTTCCTCGACGCGCTCGCCGGGGTCACCGACCCCGAGGAGAAGCGCAAGATCATCGGCCGCGAGTTCATCCGCGTGTTCGAGCAGGCGGCCCGCGACGTCGTCGCCGACGCCGGCGC
>JBQGCR010000212.1:0-8813 GCA_052038585.1 Kineosporiaceae bacterium | reverse complement strand
GGCGGCGCGGCGGAGAGGGCAGCCGAGCGACCGGCCGGCGAGGCTGATCGCCGCGCGACCGGTTCGCCCGGCGCACCCGGACCTACGGGTGGAAGACCGCCCGGACGCAGCCGTCCTTCTTGGTCTTGAACAGCTCGTAGCCGCGCACGGCATCCTCGAGCGGCATCGGGTGCGTCGTCAGGTGACCGGCGCGGATCTCCCCGGCGGCCATCCGCTCGAGGAGCATGGGGATGTACCGGTGTCCCTGCTGCTGCGCCGAGCGGATCGTCAGGCCCTTGTTGACGACCGCGCCCATCGGGAACGTGTCGACGACGCCGCCGAAGACGCCGACGACGGACACGGTGCCGCCCTTGCGGCAGGCCTGGATCGCCTGCCGCAGCGTCAGCCCGCGGTCGCTCTCCAGGCGCAGGGCCTGCTTCGCGCGGTCGTAGGCGTACTGCGGTCCGGTGCCGTGCGACTCCATGCCGACCGCCTCGATGCACGCGTCCGGACCTCGCCCGCCCGTGAGCTCGTCGAGGGCGTCCTGGAGGTGCACCTGGGTGTAGTCGAGCGTCGTCGCGCCGATCGTGTCCCGCACCTGCGCAAGGCGTTCCGGCAGCCGGTCGATGACGACGACCTGCTCGGCCCCGAGCAGCTGCGCCGCGCGGGCGGCCATCTGGCCGACGCCCCCGGCGCCCCAGACGGCGACGACCTCGCCGCCGCGCAGCCCGCACATGTCCGCGCCCATCCACCCGGTCGGCACGGCGTCGGAGGCGTAGACGGCGCTGTCGTCGTCGAGGCCCTCCGGGACGGCGAAGCAGCCCTGGTCGGCGTAGGGAACCCGGATGTACTCGGCGTGGCTGCCGGGGTAGCCGCCGAAGGCGTGGCTGTAGCCGAGGATCCCGGCGGGCGCATGGCCGTAGGCGAGGTCGACGACCTCGGGCGTGCGGTTGCTGTTGTCGCACGACGACGTCATGCCCTGCTCGCAGAACCAGCACCGGCCGCAGGCGACGACGGAGCAGACGACGACGCGGTCGCCGACGGAGAGCCGCTGCACGCCCGCCCCGACCTCGACGACCTCGCCGAGGAACTCGTGACCGAGCACGTCCCCGGACCGCATCGCCGGCACGTAGCCGTCGATGAGGTGCAGGTCCGACCCGCACGTCGCGCTCGCCGTGACGCGGACGACGGCGTCCTGGTCGTTGACGAGCACCGGGTCCTCGACCGTCTCCACCGACAGGTCGTTCACCCCCTGCCACGTCAGCGCCCTCATCGCAGGGCCTCGCCGGTCTCGAGCAGCGCCTTGAAGCGGCGCAGGTCCGCCGGGTCGGCGAGCGGGTCGCGCAGGTCGACGACGACCTCGGTGCCGCGGCCGCCCGGTGCCGCGGTGAACGTCGCCGAGCCCTTCTCCGCGTCGGGGAAGAGGCCGTGGAAGGCCGTCTCGACCGTCAGCGGGTCGGCGCCGATCGTCGCGTAGGCGCGGGCCGGTGTCGCCGCCGTGGTGCGGCGGCGCCAGAGCCGGACGCCGACCGCCGCGAGGGCGGCGGCGGCCGTCGCCGCGAGGGGGATGCTGCGTGAACGCACGTGATCTCCTGCCGTGGGGGTGTGCAGGAGGCGTGCCCCGGCGACCGGGGGCCATGCGCCGTGCGCCGGCTCAGGTCCCCGAGGGGGTGAGCCACCACGCGGCGTAGGGCGGCAGCGGCAGGTGCCCGGAGACGGCGTGGACCGCGAAGCCGGACAGGTTCTCCCACGCGCTCGCGAGGCCGAGCGGCGCGAGCGACTCGGCGGACACGTTCTGCCACACCGCCGTCATGTTGTAGAGCCCGAGGAAGACCCCCGCCGGGTGCCGGCGGAGCAGGGCGAGGACGCCGTCCGTCCCGACGTCGACCGGCTCGCTCTCCACCGCGGCGTGCAGGGACGGGATCGACCGCCTCACCCGCCCGAGATGGGTCAGCCCGTCGAAGACCCGCTGCTCGACCGTGCCGGGGACCCTGCGGCGCTCCGCGGCCTCCCACGGCAGGAACGGCCGGTGCACCCACCGGTTGTCCTCGGCGAGGCGCTCGTCGGCGAGGTAGGCGTCGTCGTTGAGCAGCGCGAGCTCGTCGCCCATGTAGAGCAGCGGGATCCCGCCGTACCCGTACGTCACCGCGTGGAGCAGGAAGATCCGGCCGAGGGCGCGGTCGACCTCGCCGCGCTCGCCCGACGCGAGCGCCGCCTCGAGCCCGGCGAGGCTGGCGAGGGTCCCGCTGATCCGCTTGTCGCCGGTGTCGGGGTTGGCCTGGAACACCCGGCCGCGCGCGAAGGACCCGGGGAACTCGCCGCTGTAGAAGCTCGACAGGAACGCGCGGTGCGCGAACCCGTCGACGCCGACGGCGGCGGCGTCGTCGTCCGAGACCGCCCAGCCGATGTCGTCGTGGCAGCGGACGTACGTGCCCCAGGCCGTCGTCACCGGCTTGGGCGGGGGGACCGCGAGGGCCCGCCGCGCCAGGCGCGCGTCGCCCGTCGCGAGCGCAGACCACAGCTGCACCATGAGGCTGTTGTGGTAGGCGAGGTCGCACACCTTGCCCGCGTGCCGGCCCTCGCCGAGGTAGGCGGGCAGCTGCTGAGGGGCGACGATCGCCTCGGCCTTGAAGACGACGCCGGGCGCCGCGATCCGGGTCGCCGCGCGCAGCGCCTGGACGATCTCGTGGACCTCCGGCTCGCCCTGGCACATCGTGCCCATCCGCTTCCACAGGAAGGCGATCGCGTCCAGGCGCAGGCAGTCGACGCCGAGGTTGGCCAGGCCGAGGACGACGTCGAGCAGCTCGCAGAAGACGTCCGGCTGCGACCAGTCGAGGTCCCACTGGTAGCTGTTGAACGTCGTCCACACCCAGGCGCCGGTCCGCGGGCCGTCGGGACCGTCGACGACGGCGTCCTCGACCCACGTGAAGCTGCCCGGCGCGAAGTCGGGGAAGACCTCGGGGAGGCTGCGCTCGTAGGCGTCCGGCAGCGTCCGGTCCGGGAAGACGTGGAACCAGTGGCGGTACGGCTCCTCGCCGCGCCGGGCCGCCTGCGCCCACGCGTGCTCCTGCGCGACGTGGTTGAGCACGAGGTCGAGCGTCAGGCTGATGCCGCGCTCGTGGAGGGTGTCGGCGAGCGCGGCGAGGTCGGCGGTCGTCCCGAGGTCGGGCCGGACCGTGCGGTAGTCGGTGACCGCGTACCCGCCGTCGTCCGGGCCCTCGCGGGTCGCCAGCAGCGGCATGAGGTGCAGGTAGGTCACGCCGAGGTCGCGCAGGTAGTCGACGCGCTCGCCCACCCCGGCGAGCGTGCCGCCGAAGCGCTCGGCGTAGCAGACGTAGCCGATCTGGTCGGGGGAGGCGAACCAGTCCGGGCGCAGCACCCGCTCGGCGTCGAGGGCGCGCAGCGACGGTCGACGGTCGGCGTAGGCCCGGGCCACCAGCGCGAGGACGCGCTCGACGAGCCCCGCCCCGCGGCCGGCCCGCACGTACACGTCGAGGCCCTCGCGCAGGTCGTCGCCCCAGCGGCGCACGCGCTGGGCGAGCACCTCGGCGTCGTGGTCGTCGAGGCGGTCGCGGACGTCTGCCGGCAGCCCGGCGAGCGGCCCCGGGGCCGGCGCCGTCGTCAGGTGCGTCCCGCTCGTCCTCGGCGTCACGTGGTCCCCTTCTCCCGACTGCGCTGGCTCGTCCGTCCGCCGCCGATCGTACGTCGTCGCACGGGTTCCAGTTGTCCGTGTAACCGCTTGCGGCGCGGAACCCGCCGTCCGGCGCAGCCGTGCGGCGGACCGGGGGGTCGCGGGCGACGCGCCGCCTGCAAACCTTGTCAGCCGGGCGGTGACCATGGCACCGTGACGACCGCCGCACGAGGGCGCGCGGCGACGGGTGGAGCGGAGTGCGCACGTGACGCAGGCGAGCGAGGGCCGGCCGCCGACGCAGGGCCAGGCCCCCGGCACCGGGCGGGCGCGGGCCAGCATCGTCGACGTGGCCGAGCGGGCCGGGGTCAGCGTCGCGACGGTCTCCCGGGCCCTGCGCGCCATGCCCAACGTCTCCTCCACGACCCGCGACCGCGTCCTGCGGGCCGCCGCCGAGCTGGAGTACACCGCCTCGCCGCTCGCCTCCGGGCTCGTCACGGGGCGGATCCGCTCCGTCGGCGTCGTCACCCCCTACCCGGGCCGCTGGTTCTTCGCCGAGGTGATCCGCGGCATCGAGGAGGCGCTGCGCGAGGGCGGGTACGACCTCGTGCTCCACGTGCTCGCGGACGCGGGCCGGCGGGCCGCGTTCTTCGGCGAGCTGCCGCTGCGCCGCCGCGTCGACGCCGTCCTCATCGTCGCCCTCCCCATGGTCGAGGAGGAGCTGCGCGTCCTGCACGGCCTCGACCTGCCCATGGCGTGCGTGGGGGAGCCGATGCCCGGCATCCACGGCGAGCGGATCGACAACGTCGCCTCGGCCCGGCTCGCCACCCAGCACCTGGTCAACCTCGGGCACACCCGGATCGCGATGATCGGCGGAGACCTCGACGGCCCCGAGCGGTTCTCGGTGCCGGGGCTGCGCACGCAGGGCTACGACGCCGCGATGGCCGACGCCGGGCTCGAGGTGCGGCCCGAGTGGCAGCTCGACGGCCGCTTCACGGCGCGCGGCGGCGAGCTCGCGATGACCGAGCTGCTCTCGGCCAGCGGCGGGCGGCCGACCGCCGTGTTCTGCCAGTCCGACGAGATGGCCTTCGGCGCGCTCAAGGCGCTGCGGCGCAGCGGGCTGCGCTGCCCGGACGACGTCTCGCTCATCGGCTTCGACGACCACGAGCTCGCCGAGACCTTCGACGTGACGACGGTGTCCCAGCCCGTCGCCGCCCAGGGCGCGGCCGCCGCGAGGTGGCTCGTCGACCGGCTCCACGGCACCACGCGGGCGGCCCGCGAGGAGACCCACATCCACCCGGTGCGGCTCGTCCTGCGCGGCTCGACCGGACCCGCCGCGGGCTGACCGCCCGGCCCGCCCGGGTCACGACTCGGTCTCGATCGTCCCCGTCCGCCCCGATCCGTCGCTCTCGAGGTGCCGAGCGCCCTGTTCGTCGGTAGGAAAGCGTGAATCGATCCGGCGCTTTGCGCCGATCGTCCGCTCGCCGATGCCGCCGAGATCAGGAGGACGCCGTGGGAGCGTTACGCCGGACCACCCGTCGGAGGGTGGCCGCGATGACGGGGCTGGCCCTCGCCGCGGGACTGCTCGCCGCCTGCGGCGACGACTCGGGGCCCCCGGCCCTGACGTGGTACATCAACCCCGACTCCGGGGGCCAGGCGGAGATCGCCGCGCGCTGCACCGAGGCGGCCGACGGGGCCTACACGATCCAGACGTCGCTGCTGCCGCGCGAGTCGTCCGAGCAGCGCCAGCAGCTCGTGCGCCGCCTCGCGGCCAACGACTCCTCGATCGACATCATGAGCCTGGACCCGCCGTACATCCCGGAGTTCGCCGAGGCGGGCTTCCTCGCCCCGGTGCCGGAGGACGTCGCCCGGAGCACCGGCGAGGGGGTCGTCGAGAGCGCGCTGCAGGGCGCCTCGTGGCGCGACGAGCTCGTCACCGTGCCGTTCTGGGCCAACACCCAGCTGCTCTGGTACCGCAAGTCCGTCGCCGAGGCCGCCGGGCTCGACATGTCGCAGCCCGTCACGTGGGACCAGCTCGTGCAGGCCGCGCAGAGCCAGGGCAAGCAGCTCGGCGTCCAGGGCATCCGCGCCGAGGCGCTCACCGTCTGGGTCAACGCCCTCGTCGCCTCCGCGGGCGGCCGGGTCATCGACAACCCCGAGGCCACCGACCCCCAGGAGATCCGGCTCGACCTGGCCGGCGACGCCGGGGACGAGGCCGCCCGCGTCATCCAGGAGATCGCCGCAGCCGGGGTCGGCGGGCCGGCGCTGTCCACCGCGGGCGAGGACGCCAACGTCATCGCCTTCGAGGGGCAGAACGCGGGCTTCATGGTCAACTGGCCGTTCGTCTGGCCCCGGGCGCAGTCCGGCGTCGAGGGCGGCACGCTCGACGCCTCGGTCCCGGAGGACTACGGCTGGGCGCTCTACCCGCGGGTCCGCGAGGACGAGCCGAGCCGGCCGCCCTACGGCGGGATCAACCTCGGGGTCGGCGCCTTCAGCGACAACCCGGACCTCGCCTTCCAGGCGACCGAGTGCATCACGAGCGTGGAGAACCAGGCCTACTACTTCGTCACCAACGGCAACCCGGCGGCGAAGACCGCGGCGTTCGACGACCCCGAGGTGGTCGAGGCCTTCCCCATGGCCCCCCTCATCCGGGAGTCGCTGGAGAACGCCGAGCCGCGGCCGCAGACGCCGTACTACTCCGAGGTGTCCGAGGGCCTGCAGCGCTCCTACCACCCGCCGTCATCGGTGCGGCCGGGCTCGACCGGTCAGCGGGCCGACGAGCTCATCACCGCCGTGCTGCGCAAGGAGGAGCTGCTGTGAGCACGACGACGCTGCCGCCGACCGGCCGCCGGACCGCGCCGAAGTCGGCGCCGCGCAAGGAGATCAGCGACCGGTCGCGGGCCGAGAGGAAGCTCGGCTGGATCCTCGCCGGACCCGCGTTCGCCGTCATGCTCCTCGTGACGGCCTACCCGATCGCCCAGGCGGTCTACGACTCGCTCTTCGACTACCGCCTCACCGATCCCGACAACCGGTCCTTCACCGGGCTGTCGAACTACGCGGTCATCCTCACCGACCGGATCTGGTGGACGAGCATCGCGGTGACGCTGTTCATCACCGTCGTCACCGTCGCCGTCGAGCTCGTGCTCGGCTTCGCCCTCGCCCTCGTCATGATGAAGGCGCTGCGGGCGATCCGGCCGGTGGTCCGCGCGGCGATCCTCATCCCGTACGCCGTCATCACCGTCGTGTCGGCCTTCGCCTGGCAGTACGCGTTCTCGCTCGACTCCGGCTTCGTCAACTCGTGGCTCGCGTGGCTGCCGGGGATCACGGAGACGACGGACTGGTTCGGCGGCACGTGGAAGGCCCTGTTCGTCATCTGCATCGCCGAGATCTGGAAGACGACGCCGTTCATCTCGCTGCTGCTGCTCGCCGGTCTCGCCCAGGTCCCCGAGGTGCTCCAGGAGGCCGCGAAGGTCGACGGCGCGACGTGGTGGGAGCGGATGCGCCGGGTGACGATCCCGAACATGAAGGCGGCCATCATGGTCGCCCTGCTCTTCCGCACCCTCGACGCGTTCCGCGTCTTCGACTCGATCTTCATCATGACCGGCGGGGCGAACAACACCGAGTCGGTGTCCTTCCTCGCCTACCGGCAGACGATCGCCCGGCTCGAGATCGGGCTCGGCTCAGCGGTGTCCGTGCTGCTCTTCGTCTGCGTCGTGCTCATCTGCGCGCTGTTCATCAAGGGCTTCAAGGTCGACCTCGCGTCGGCCCGAGGGGAGGGGTGATGTCGCGCAGGGAGAAGAACCTCTGGATCCTCGGCGGCCTCGCGATCGTCGTCTACGCGCTGTTCCCGGTGGCCTGGATCGTCTCGCTGTCGCTCAAGGCGCCGGCCGACATCGCCAACCAGCAGTTCCTGCCCACGCAGATCTCCTTCGCCAACTACGACCTCATCCTCAACGGCAGCGCGAGCGAGCTCTTCCTCCCCGCGCTGCGCAACTCCTTCGGGATCTGCCTCATCGCGACGGCGATCTCCTGCGTCCTGTCGATGTTCGCGGCCTACGCCATCGCCCGGCTCGACTTCCCGGGCAAGAAGCTCATCCTCTCCACGGCGCTCGGCGTCGCGATCTTCCCGGTCATCTCGATCGTCACGCCGCTGTTCAACCTGTGGCGCCAGATCGGGCTCTACGACACGTGGCCCGGGCTGATCATCCCGTACCTGTCGCTCACGCTGCCCATCTCGATCTGGACGCTCTCGGCGTTCTTCCGCGAGATCCCCTGGGAGATGGAGCAGGCCGCGCAGGTCGACGGCGCGACGTCGTGGCAGGCGTTCCGCAAGGTCATCGTGCCGCTCGCGGCGCCCGGCGTGTTCACGACCGCGATCATCGCGTTCTTCCTCGCGTGGAACGACTTCGTCTACGGCATCTCGCTCACCTCGACCGAGGCGTCGAGGCCGGTGCCGGCGGCGCTCGGCCTGTTCTCCGGGGCCTCGCAGTTCGAGGCGCCGAACGGCCCGATCGCGGCGGCCGCCGTCGTCGTCACGATCCCCGTCGTCGTGCTCGTCCTGATCTTCCAGCGGCGCATCGTCGCCGGCCTGACCAACGGCGCCGTCAAGGGCTGAGCGCCCGCCGTCCAGACCTCACCCCGCAGGAGTTGGCACCATGTCCGAGATCCAGCTGAAGAACATCGTCAAGAAGTACGGCGACGGCTTCCCTGCCGTGAACGACGTGAGCATCGACATCAAGGACGGCGAGTTCATCATCCTCGTCGGCCCCTCCGGGTGCGGGAAGTCGACGCTGCTGCGGATGATCGTCGGGCTCGAGGACATCACCTCCGGCGAGCTGCTCATCAACGGCCAGCGCGTCAACGACAAGGCACCGCGCGACCGCAACCTCGCCATGGTGTTCCAGAACTACGCGCTGTACCCGCACCTGTCGGTGTACGAGAACATCGCGTTCCCGTTGCGGCTCACCAAGGGCAAGGTGAGCGACGAGGAGATCGACAAGCGCGTCCGGCACGCCGCCGAGCTCCTCGAGCTCAAGGACCACCTCGAGCGCAAGCCCGCGAACCTGTCCGGCGGGCAGCGCCAGCGCGTCGCGATGGGCCGGGCGCTCGTCCGGGAGGCCGACGCGTTCCTCTTCGACGAGCCGCTGTCCAACCTCGACGCCAAGCTGCGCGGCCAGATGCGCACCGAGATCGCGCGCATCCAGCG
>JBQGCR010000211.1:0-2456 GCA_052038585.1 Kineosporiaceae bacterium | reverse complement strand
GAGACGGCGAGCGTCGGTCTCGTCGCGGCCGCCGTCCCGCGGTCCGCGCTCGACGGCCTGCCCGGCAGCGGCGTGCTCGTCCCTCCCGTCGAGGACCGTCCGGTCAAGGCGGTGACCTTCGCGAGCAGCAAGTGGGGCTGGGTCGGCGACCAGGACGGCGAGCACGTGCTCCTGCGGGCCTCGCTGGGCCGGGCCCGGGAGGAGGCGGTGCTCCAGCGCGACGACGACGACCTCGTCGCCCTCGCGCTCGCGGACGTCGCCGCCCTGCTCGGCCGGCCGCTGCACCCGGTGGCGTCGCGGGTCGTGCGGTGGGGCGGCTCGCTGCCGCAGTACGCCGTCGGCCACGGCGACGCCGTCGCCGGCATCCGGGCGGACGTCGACGCCGTCGACGGCCTCGCCGTGTGCGGGGCGTGGGCCGACGGCGTCGGCGTCCCCGCGTGCGTCGCCGCGGCACGCGCCGCGGCCGACCGGGTGGCGCGCGGCGTCGCCGGGGCGTGGGGGAGAATCGAGCCATGAGCGAGCAGCCGACGCGCCCCACCCGCCAGGTCCCCGCGCGGGAGGTCAACGACACGATCCGGTACACGATGTGGTCGGTCTTCGCCGCCGACCGGCTGCCCGCCGACGCCGACCGCGGCGGGCTCGCCGCCGAGGTGGAGGCGATGCTCGAGGGCCTCGCCGGCAAGGGCCTGGAGGTGCGGGGCTGGTACGACGTCGCGGGCCTGCGCGCCGAGGCCGACGTCATGGTCTGGTGGCACGCGCCGAGCGTCGAGGTCGTCCAGGAGGCGTACCACGGGCTGCGCCGCACGGCGCTCGGCGCCTCGCTGCGGCCGTTCTGGTCGAACGTCGCGCTGCACCGGCCCGCCGAGTTCAACAAGGGCCACGTGCCGGCGTTCATGGCCGGCGAGGAGGCGCGCGGCTACCTGTGCCTGTACCCGTTCGTCCGGTCCTACGACTGGTACCTGCTGCCGGAGGACGAGCGCCGGGCCCTGCTCGTCGAGCACGGCATGGCCGGCCGCGGCTCCCCCGACGTCCGGGCCAACCCCGTCGCCTCGTTCGCCCTCGGCGACTACGAGTGGCTGCTCGCGTTCGAGTGCGACGACCTGCACCGGATCGTCGACCTCATGCGCGACCTGCGGGCCACCGAGGCGCGCCGTCACGTGCGCGAGGAGGTCCCGTTCTTCACCGGGCCGCGCGTCCCGCTGCGCGAGCTCGTCGCGTCGCTCGCCTGACCCGGCGGGCGCGGGAGGCGCTCAGGCCCAGGGGAAGTCGGGGCGGCGCAGCATGGGGACGTGCGGGATCCCGTCCTCGAGGAACTCCTCGCCGCACGCGACGAAGCCGTGCCCGGCGTAGAAGCCGGTGAGGTAGGACTGCGCGTCGAGCACGAGCGTCCTGCCGCCGTGCCGGGCGACGACGTCCGTGAGCAGGTGGCCGGCCAGCCCGAGCCGACGGGCGTCGCGGCGGACGCACACGCGCCCGACGCGCAGCGCACCGTCCGGCTCGTCGAGGGTGCGCAGGTACGCCGCGGGCCCGGAGTCGTCCGGCACCCAGACGTGCTCGGTGCCCGGCTCGGTGTCCCGGCCGTCGAGCTCGGGGTAGGGGCAGGCCTGCTCGACGACGAAGACGTCGACCCGCAGCCGGACGAGGTCGTGCAGCGTCACGGCGTCGAGCTCGGCGAAGCGGGCGCGGCGCACCGGGGGAGCGGCGCCGTAGTGCTCGTCGACCGCATCGGTGTCCGCCGCCTGCCGGAACGGGCGCAGCGGCTGCGCGTCCGGCCGGCTCGGGGGGACGGGCTGCGCGGTCACGGGCGTCACTGTAGACGCCCGCGACCGCGCGCTGAGGTCCTGGCTCACGCCCTCGGCCGCAGCCTGATGCTCAGGCTGTTGATGCAGTACCGCTGGTCGGTCGGGGTGTCGTAGCCCTCGCCGTCGAAGACGTGCCCGAGGTGGCCGCCGCAGGCGGCGCAGCGCACCTCGACCCGCTTCATGCCGAGCGTCGTGTCCTCGAGGTACTCCACCCGGTCGGCGGCCAGCGGCGCGAAGAACGAGGGCCAGCCGCAGTGGCTGTCGAACTTCTCGGTGCTCGTGAAGAGCTCGGCGCCGCAGGCGCGGCAGGCGTAGACGCCCTCGGTGTGGCTGTCCCAGTACTCGACTGTGTAGGCCCGCTCGGTGCCGGCCTCGCGGAGCACGTGGTACTCGGCCGGGGTGAGCCGCTCGCGCCACTGCTCGTCGGTGAGGGCGACCGGGTAGGCCCGGCGGGTGCTGTCCGTCGTCATCGTCTCCTCCTCGCCGGTCGCGTCGGTGGGTCGCGCCCGGCACCGGGTGCAGCGTCCGGACGCCACGGAACGTTCCCGGACGTCCGGTCCTGTACCGCAGGGTGAGCAGTTGACTACCGTTCGAGAGGTGATCCCCGCCCCGCCGCCCCGTCGCAACCGCTGGGCGGCCGCCGTGCCCACGACC
>JBQGCR010000210.1:0-3794 GCA_052038585.1 Kineosporiaceae bacterium | reverse complement strand
AGCCGGCCGTCGCCGTCGGTCGACCGCCAGGCGAGCACCGCGCCGTCGTGCATCGCCGGGTGCGCCCGGCGCTGCCCGGCGAGGTGGTCCGCCCCGAGCGCGCGCAGCGCCCCGTCGACGGGCACGGGTCCCTCGACCACGTGCAGCGACCCGGCGAGGGGCCGGTCGAGCGGCAGGACGGCGACGGGGTGGCGGCGGCCGGCGCGGACGACGCGCCGCGGGGACGGCGTGCCCCCCACGGTCAGGACCCGCCGGCGGGCCGCCCGGCGGCGGTGCGTGCCGCCCACTCCGACCGCAGGAGCCCGTAGACGACCTCGTCGTCCCGGGTGCCGCCGACGAAGGCGACCTCCCGCCGGACGCCCTCCCGGGTGAACCCGCACGCCACGGCGACGGCCTGCATCGCGGTGTTCGCCCCGAGGGTCTCGAGCTGGACCCGGTGCAGGTCGCGGTGCGCGAAGGCGTAGTCGCACAGCAGGCCGACGACCTGCCGGCCGAGGCCGCCGCCGCGCTCGTCGGGGACGATCCCGAGACCGAGGTGCGCGACGCGGTTGTGCAGGTCGAGGCCCCACATCGTCGCGTAGCCGACGCACCGCTCCCGCGGGTCGTCCCGGCGCTGCACGGCGAAGCGGACGGGGGACGACGCCGACCCCGCGTCGTCCGACTGGCGGCGGTCGAAGGCGGCGACCCGGGCCTCGAGGGTCCGCGGCACCCACGGGTCCTCCGAGGTCAGGGCGTGGACGTGCGGGTCGAGGTCGAAGGCGGCGTGGAGGACCGGCAGGTCGTCCCGTCGCTCGGCCCGCAGCAGGACCGTGTCGCCGAGCAGCATGCCCGCAGTCTCGCACCGCGGCCCGCGGCCCGGCCGGTGCCTCGTGATGGAATGCCGGGCATGGAGCCGACCGAGTCCAGCATCCGCCGCGCCCTGCGCCGGGCGGAGGACGGCGTCCCGCTCGACGAGGCCGAGGCGCAGGTGCTCCTCGCCCTGCGCGGGGAGCACCTCGTCCGGCTCATGGCCGCCGCGTCCGCCGTCCGGGACGCCGGGCTCGCGAGCGCCGGCCGGGCCGGCGTCGTCACCTACTCCCGCAAGGTCTTCGTCCCCGTGACGCGGCTCTGCCGGGACCGGTGCGGCTACTGCACCTTCGTCCAGACCCCGACCCAGCTCTCCCGCGCCGGCGCCGCCCCCTACCTCACGCCCGACGAGGTGCTCCGGGTCGCCCGCCAGGGCGCGGCGCTCGGCTGCAAGGAGGTCCTCTTCACCCTCGGTGACCGCCCGGAGGACCGCTGGCCCCAGGCGCAGGCCTGGCTCGAGGAGGCCGGCTACTCCTCGACCCTCGGCTACGTCCGCTCCCTGGCCGTCCAGGTGCTCGAGGCGACGGGCCTGCTGCCGCACGTCAACCCCGGCGTCATGTCGTGGGAGGAGATCGGCCGGCTCAAGCCCGTCTCGCCGTCGATGGGCCTCATGCTCGAGACGACGTCGCGGCGGCTCTTCGAGACCCCCGGGGAGGCGCACTTCGGCTCCCCGGACAAGGACCCGGCGGTCCGGCTGCGGACGATCGAGGACGCCGGACGCCTCGCCGTGCCGTTCACGACCGGCGTCCTCGTCGGCATCGGGGAGGACCTCGCCGACCGCGCCGAGTCCCTCTTCGCGATCCGCCGCCTGGCCCGCCAGTACGGGCACGTCCAGGAGGTCATCGTCCAGAACTTCCGGGCCAAGGAGCGCACGTCGATGCGCGGGACGCCGGACGCGGGGGAGGAGGAGTACCTCGCGGCCGTCGCCACCGCCCGCCTCGTCCTCGGGCCGCAGGCGCGGGTCCAGGTGCCGCCCAACCTCTCCGAGCCCGCGGCGCTCGGGCGCCTGCTCGCCGCCGGCGCCGACGACTGGGGCGGGGTCTCCCCGCTCACCCCGGACCACGTCAACCCCGAGCGGCCCTGGCCGCACCTGGACGACCTCGCCCGCTGGTCCGCCGACGCCGGCTTCGAGCTCGTCGAGCGGCTCACCGTCCACCCGGAGTACGTCCGCGCCGGCGAGCCGTGGCTCGACCCGCGCGTCGCCGGCCACGTCGCCGCGCTCGCGACGCCCGACGGCCTCGCCGACCCGGCGGCCCGCGTCACGGGCCGGCCGTGGCAGGAGCCGGACCCGCAGTGGGGCTCGTCGGGCCGCACCGACCTGCACGCCGACATCGACGTCACCGGGCGCACCGACGACCGGCGCGGCGACTTCGACGTCGTCTACGGCGACTGGGAGTCGTTGCGGCGCAGCGCGACCCACGGCGCGGGCAGCGTCCCGGAGCGGCTCGACGGCGACGTCGCGGCCGCGCTGCGCGCCGCCGAGGCCGACCCCGCGCACCTGTCCGACGCGCACGCCCTCACCCTGGCCCACCTGCGGGACGAGGACGACGCCGCGCTCGCCGTCCTCGCCCGGATCGCCGACGACCTGCGCCGGGCGACGAACGGCGACGACGTCACCTACGTCGTCAACCGGAACATCAACTTCACCAACGTCTGCTACACCGGCTGCCGGTTCTGCGCCTTCGCCCAGCGCCGCAAGGACGCCGACGCCTTCACCCTCTCCCTCGACGAGGTCGCCGACCGCGCGCAGGAGGCGTGGCGCGACGGCGCCACCGAGGTCTGCATGCAGGGCGGCATCGACCCCGAGCTGCCGGCGACCGCCTACTTCGACATCGCCCGCGCCGTGAAGACGCGCGTCCCCGAGCTGCACGTCCACGCGTTCTCGCCGATGGAGGTCGTCAACGGCGCGACCCGGACCGGCCTGTCGGTGCGGGAGTGGCTCGAGGAGGCCAAGGCGGCCGGCCTCGGCAGCCTGCCCGGCACGGCGGCCGAGATCCTCGACGACGACGTCCGCTGGATCCTCACCAAGGGCAAGCTGCCCTCGCGGACGTGGGTCGAGGTCGTGAGCACCGCGCACGCCGTCGGCCTGCCGACGTCCTCGACGATGATGTACGGCCACGTCGACGCCCCGCACCACTGGGTCGCGCACCTGCGGCTGCTCGGGCAGGTCCAGCGCCGGTCGCTCGAGGGCGGCGCGGCGGCCTTCACCGAGTTCGTCGCGCTGCCGTTCGTCCACCACAGCGCGCCGATCTACCTCGCCGGCGTCTCCCGGCCGGGCCCGACCCGCGCGGAGAACGTCGTCGTCCACGCCCTCGCCCGGATCCTCCTGCACGGTCTCGTCGACAACGTCCAGACCTCGTGGGTCAAGCTCGGCGTCGCCGGCACCCGGGCCATGCTCGACGGCGGCGCCAACGACGTCGGGGGCACCCTCATGGAGGAGACGATCTCCCGGATGGCCGGCTCCCGGCACGGCTCGGCGATGACCGTCGCCGCGCTGCGCGACCTCGCCGGCGGCATCGGCCGCC
The DNA here is from genome assembly GCA_052038585.1 of Kineosporiaceae bacterium. Taxonomy (GTDB): domain Bacteria; phylum Actinomycetota; class Actinomycetes; order Actinomycetales; family Kineosporiaceae; genus JBQGCR01. The sequence goes on along the minus strand of JBQGCR010000210.1, from coordinate 423 downwards.
CGGCGCGGGAGCGGACGACGACGTACGGCGTGCCGTCGCGACCGGCGCCCGGACCGCTGCTGCCCGTCGCGGGCTGCTGACGCCCCCGGGCTGACCCGGACACGCACCGCGACCCCGGGCCGGGCGACCCTACGGCGACCGGGTGAGCCGGCGCCCGCGGTGTCCGCCGGACGGGTCGCGGCCCCTGGTGCCCGCCCGGGGTGATCGCGACAGTGGGAGCGTCCCGCGAGACGGCGGGACGGCCGCCGCGAGGCGGCCCGGTCCCACGGAAGGGACGACCCGGTGCCCCTGCGTCGTGCGCACGCCCTGCCCCTGGCCGTCGCGACGGCCCTCGCGACGGCGGCCGCGGCCGTCGCCGCCGCCCCGGTCGCGGACGCGGGCACGCTGCCCGGGCCCGGCTGCCGGCGGGCCGTCCTGCCCGGC
>JBQGCR010000209.1:0-1602 GCA_052038585.1 Kineosporiaceae bacterium | reverse complement strand
TCGTCCTCGACGTCATGCTGCCCGGCCTCGACGGGCTCGAGGTCTGCCGCCGCATCCAGGCGGACCGGCCGGTGCCGGTCATCATGCTCACCGCCCGGGCCGAGGAGAGCGCCCGGCTCGCGGGCCTGTCCGCCGGGGCGGACGACTACCTCACCAAGCCCTTCAGCCCGCGCGAGCTGAGCGCGCGGGTCGCCGCGCTGCTGCGCCGGGTGGACCGCGCCGCCACCCTCGCGTCCGCCGGCGCCGCCCGCGAGGCCGAGCGGCACGCGCTCGGCCGGCTCGTCGTCGACGGCGCGAGCCGCCGCGTCCACGTCGGCGGCGACGAGGTGCACCTGACCCGCACCGAGTTCGACCTGCTCCGCGCGCTCGTCCGGCACGCCGGCGACGTCGTGAGCCGCGAGCGGCTGCTCGTCGAGGTGTGGGACTGGGCGCCCGACGCCGTCGCCCGCGCCGTGACCGGCGGCGCGGGCCGCGCCGTCGACAGCCACGTCAAGGCGTTGCGCCGCAAGCTCGGCGCCGACCTCATCCGCACGGTCCACGGCGTCGGGTACGCCGTCGAGGCCGGCGCGTGACGGTGACGCCGCGGCCGCTCGACCGGGTCGGCTCGCTCAAGGTCAAGCTCGGGGTCCTCGTCGCCGCGAGCATCGTCGCCGCGTCCGGCGTCACCTGGTACGGCCTCGTCGTCCTCGGCTGGCTGCCGCGCTACTCGGTGCCCGTCGCCGTCCTCGTCGGCCTCGCCGTGACCCAGGTGCTCGCCCACGGCATGACCTCGCCGCTGCGCCAGATGACCGCTGCCGCACGGGAGATGGCTGCGGGGCGCGACCCCGGGCCGGTCCGGGCGACGAGCCGGGACGAGGTCGGCGAGCTCGCCCGCGCCTTCAACCGGATGAGCGCCGACCTGCTCGCCGAGCAGGCACGCCGCCGCGAGCTGCTCGCGAACGTCAGCCACGAGCTGCGTACGCCGGTCGCCGCGCTGCGCGCGCAGCTGGAGAACCTCGTCGACGGCGTCCGCCCGCCCGACGCCGAGGCGCTCGGCGAGGCCCTCGCCACCGCCGCGCGGCTCGGCGGGCTCGTCCACGACCTGCTCGGCCTCGCCCGCACCGAGGCCGGGGCGACCCCGCTGCGCCTCGAGGACGTCGACGTCGCCGCGCTCGCCGCCGAGGTGGCCGCCGAGGTGGGGACGACCCGTCCGGCGGCGGCCGTCGAGGTCGACGTCCCCGCGGGGACCGTCGCCCGGGCCGACCGCGCCCGGCTGCACCAGGTGCTCGTCAACCTCGTCGACAACGCCGCGCGGCACGGCCGGCACGTCGTCGTCCGGGGCCGCGCCCTCGGCGACGGCGGGCTCGTCCTCGACGTCTGCGACGACGGGCCCGGCATCCCGGACGCGCTGCGGGAGAGCGTCTTCGAGCGGTTCGAGCGCGGAGCGGCGCCGACCGGCGACGGCGGGACGGGGCTCGGACTGGCGATCGTCCGGTGGGCGGTCGGCCTGCACGGCGGCACCGTCGCCGTCGTCCCCGTCGCGGCCGGGACGACGATCCGCGTCGAGCTGCCGGGAGCCCCCCGGTGAGCGCGCCGGCCGTGCCCCCGCCGGTCCAGGGCGCT
>JBQGCR010000208.1:0-5348 GCA_052038585.1 Kineosporiaceae bacterium | reverse complement strand
CGTCGAGGGCCGCCGGCTCGACCCCGACGCCCTCGCCGCGGCCGCCGGCGCCGCCCTCGCCGCGCCCGGCCCGCAGCCGAGGCCGGTCCGGGTCGAGCCCGTCAGGGCCGCCCCGGAGCTGACGACGCAGGAGGTGCAGGCGCTCGGTGTCCGGGAACGGATCTCGACGTTCTCCACGGCGACGACGCCCGACCCGGGACGCACCGAGAACCTCCGGATCGCCGCGCGGACGATCGACGGGACGCTCGTCCGGCCCGGCGAGACGTTCTCGCTCAACGAGGTCCTGGGGGAGCGCACGCCCGAGAAGGGCTACAACCAGGCCCCGGCGATCAGCGGCGGGCGGCTCGTGCTCGACTACGGCGGCGGGGTGTCCCAGGTCGCGACGACGGTCTTCAACGCGGCCTTCTTCGGCGGCCTGGAGATCGTCACGCACAAGCCGCACTCGTACTACATCAGCCGGTACCCGGTCGGCCGCGAGGCGACGGTCAACTGGCCGACGATCGACCTGAAGTGGCGCAACGACTCCCCGACCGGGGTGCTCGTCGAGGCCGGCGTCTCCGGCGGGGAGCTCACGGTGAGCTTCTACGGGACGGCCCGGTACGAGGTGGAGTCGCGGACCGGCCCGCGGCGCAACCTGCGCGAGCCCCGGACCGTCGTCGTCGACGACCCCGGGTGCATCGCGCAGTCGCCGAACCCCGGCTTCGACATCACGGTGACCCGGGTCTTCAGCGCCGGCGGCCGCGAGGTGCGCCGGGAGGACTTCGACACCCGGTACCTGCCGGAGAACGAGGTCGTCTGCCGCTGACCGCGGCTACCGTCCACCCGGCGGGCCGTCCCCCCTTCAGCCCAGCCCCTGACCGCCCGACACCAGTCGTATGCCTGCGATCCCGGTCCCCCGCCCCCCGGACCACCCGCTCGCCGACGACGACCTCGAGACCGGTGACGACGGCCTGCCCCGCTTCGCCCGGCCGCTGCACGTCGGCGGCCCGAACATGGGCAGCCGCGAGGCGTTCGACCGCTACGTCGACGACATCTGGGCCGCGCGCCGGCTGAGCAACGACGGGCCGCTCGTCCAGCGGCTCGAGGCGCGCGTCGCCGCGCTCGCCGGGGTGCGGCACTGCGTGGCGATGACGAACGGGACCGTCGCGCTGGAGATCGCCGCCCGGGCGCTCGACATGTCCGGCGAGGTCGTCGTCCCCTCGTACACCTTCGTCGCCACCGCCCACGCGCTGTCCTGGCAGGGCATCACGCCCGTCTTCGCCGACATCGACGAGCGCACCCACCTCGTCGACCCGGCGGCCGTCCGCCGGATGGTCACGCCCCGCACGACGGGCATCGTCGGCGTGCACCTGTGGGGCCGGGCGGCGCCCGTCGAGGCCCTGGAGGAGATCGCCGCCGAGCACGGCCTCGCGCTGATGTTCGACGCCGCGCACGCCTTCGGCGCCTCCCACGGGCCGCGGATGGTCGGCAGCCTCGGCCGGGCCGAGGTCTTCAGCTTCCACGCGACGAAGTTCTTCAACACCTTCGAGGGGGGCGCCGTCGTCACCGACGACGACGAGCTCGCCGAGCGGCTGCGCCTCATGCGCAACTTCGGCTTCCGCGGGTTCGACAACGTCGTCGACCCTGGGACGAACGGGAAGATGACCGAGGTCTGCGCCGCGATGGGACTGGTCAACCTCGACCACCTCGACGCCTTCGTCGCCCACAACCGGTCGGTCTTCGAGGCTTACCAGCAGGCGCTCGCCGACGTCCCGCACACCCGGCTCCTGCCCTTCCCCGAGGGCAGCCGGCACAACTACCAGTACGTCGTCGTCGAGGTCGACGACGGCGACCCCGGCCTGCGCGACCGCGTCGTCGCGACCCTCCAGGCCCGGGGGGTCCTGGCGCGGCGCTACTTCTGGCCGGCCTGCCACCGGATGGAGCCGTACCGCAGCCTGCAGCCGCACGCGGGCCTGCTCCTGCCGAACACCCAGCGCGTCGCCGAGCGCGTCGTCGTCCTGCCGACCGGCAGCGCCCTCACTCCGCGCCGGGCGCACGCGGTCGCGGAGATCCTCGCGTCCGTCGTCGACCCGGCCGCCCGCCGCCGTCCCCGCCCCGCCGCCCGCCCCGCCCCGCGCCCCGACACCCTCCAGGAGAGCACCCGATGACCGCCGTCGCCGACGCCGTGCAGCGCCTCACCATCGACCCCGGCGACGCGCAGGCGCACGCCCGGCTGGCCGACGCCTACCTCGGCGGCCAGCAGTGGATGAAGGCCGCGGCCCTCTACCGGACGGCCCGCACCCTCGGCTCGCCGCGCGAGGAGCTCGCCGCCCTGCACGACCTGTGCGTCGAGAAGGACGCCGACGCCTGGCCGCCGGGCGCGTTCAACCACAACGCGACCTTCCGCGTGCGCTGGCTCGGGGAGCGGCTGCGCGAGCGCTACCCCTCGGGCCGGTTCAGCCTGCTCGACGCGGGCGGCGGCGAGGGCCGGCTCGGTCGCGAGGTGCCCGACGCCGACTACGTGCTCGTCGACCCCGGCACGAACGGCGTCTTCGTCGACAGCCGGCTCGACCTCGGCCGCCGGTTCGACGCCGTCGTCTGCTGCCACGTCCTCGAGCACGTCCCGCGGCCGGACCGCGACGCGTTCCTCGACTCCCTCTGCGGGCTCGCCACGGACACGGTCATGCTGCTCAACCCGGTCCAGGACGACAAGACCGACGTCAACGCGTGGAACGGGCTCGTCTTCGACCTCACGGGCGCGGACTGGGCCAAGGAGCACATGGAGTGCGACATGCCGCGCGTGGAGGACATGGTGTCCTACTGCGAGCGCCGCGGGCTGTCGTACCGGCTGCGCCCCAACGGTTTCCTGCCGATGACGCTGGCCATGGTCTTCTTCGACGCCCTGAGCGGGCTCGCGCCGAAGCCCGCCGTCGACCGGATCAACGCGATGTTCAACGAGCTCACCCTCGAGCACCTCGACAGCGAGCAGTGGCCCAACGCCTGGTTCCTCGAGATCGACGTCGCGGGTCCCGACCGCTGACCGACGACCGACGAGCGCTGACCGGCGACGGCGGCGGGCCCGGCCTCAGGCCGGGCTCGCCGCCGTCGTCGTGCGGGTCAGCTCGCGGAAGAGCAGGTCCCGCTCGCGGGTGCGCAGGGCGAGCTCGTCCTCGAGGGCGCGCTCGCGGCCGGCGGCCTCGGCGAGCCGGCCCGCCAGGGCGCTGCCGGTCCTGGCCAGCCCGGAGACCTGCTCTGCGAGCGCGCCGAAGACCGTGTACGTCGTCGCGGCGTCCGGTGCGGCCGCGAGCATCTGGAGCAGGACGTCCTGCGCGGCGTGCTGCATGGGCCCGCGCAGGTGCGCGGCGAGGAACCAGCGCAGGGCGGCCGCCGAGCGGGCCCGGTCCGCCGACGTCGCGTTGGCCCAGGAGTTGGCGCCGTGCAGCCGGTAGGCGGCCATCTCCTCGGGCAGCCAGCCGACGTCGCCGGCCTCGCCCGCGAGGGCGAAGAGCATGAGGTCGGCCGGCCACACCTCGTGGGCGGCCCGGAGCACCTCGTCGCGCAGGGCGCCCCGGCGGACCATCGCCGTGCACGTCATGACGAAGTTGTCGACGGCCAGCCGCTGCGCGGGGACCCGCGGCTGCGTGCGCCACTCGACGTCGAGGTGCGCGCGCAGCGAGGCCTCGTAGGCCGGGTCGCCGCCGTCGTCGACGATCGCGCAGGCGTGGTGGGACACGGCGCACCACGGGTTGGCCTCGAGGAAGTCGAGCTGGCGCTGGAGCTTGTCCGGGTGCGTCCACCAGTCGTCGCCCTCGCAGAAGGCGACGTACCGGGAGGTCACCTCGAGCAGGGCCTCGGCGATGACGCAGTGCCCCCGGCTGTGCCGGTTCTCCTCGCGCAGCAGGAGGTCGACCCGCACGTGCGGGGGCGCGTCCCGCCGGGCCGCCTCGAGCACGGCCCGGGTGCCGTCGGTGGACGCGTCGTCGTGCACGAGCAGCCGGAACGGGCGCCGGGTGCGCTGGGCGAAGATCCCCTCGAGCGTGCGGCCGACGAGGTGGCTCTGGTTGTACGTCAGCACGAGCACGGTGAGCAGGTCGTCGGTCACGGGGGCCTCCACGGGTGCCAGGGCCCCGGCGGGTGGGGCCCTCCTGCGGGACGTCGGCGTCCGGGAGGGCCACCTTGACCCTCAGAGGTAGGGCTCGCCCGGCTCCCGGGTGCGCACGACGCGGGCCGGGGTGCCGTACGCGACGACCCGGTCGGGCAGGTCCCGGTCGAGGTAGGCCGCCGCCCCGAGCACGGCGTCCTCGCCGAGCCGCACGCCGTGGCGCACGACGGCGCCGATGCCGACGGCCGTGCGTGCGCCGACGCGCACCCGCCCGCCGGTGAGCGCGCCCGGGGCGAGGGAGGCGAACGGTCCGAGGTCGCCGTCGTGCTCGAGCAACGCGCCGGTGTTGACGACGGCGAAGGCGCCGACGCGGGCGCCGGCCGCGACCGCGGCCCGCTGGAGGCCGACGGCACCCGGCCCGACCTCGGCCCACCGGGACACCGACGCGCTGGGGTGGACGACGGCGGGCCAGGCGTCGTCCGGGTGGGCGAGACGTTCGCGCAGCCCCTGCCGGGCGGCGTTGTCGCCGACCGCGACGACGAGTCCGCCCCCGGCCGCGACGTGCCCCTCGGGCACCGCGCCGACGACCGGCAGCCCGAGGAGGGAGCGGCCCGGGGCGTGCTCGTCGACGAAGCCGAGCAGGTCGAGCCCGGCGGCGGCGACGGACTCGGCGACGCTCGTCGCGTGCCCGCCCGCGCCGACGACCCAGACCGGGCGCCCGCTCACGCCGGCGCCCAGTAGTCGTAGCGGTGGTGCGGCGCGAAGCCCGCCGAGGTCCACAGCGCCACCGCCGCGGCGTTGGCGTCGCCGACCTGGAGGTACACCGAGCGGGAGCCGTGGTCGGCGACCCACGCGGCGACCGCGGCGAGCATGGCCCGGGCGAGCCCGCGCCGGCGGTGAGCGGCGTCGACCTCGACCGCGGTGAGGCCGCCCCAGCCGGCGCCGAGCGACCCGCGGGCGACGGCGACGGCGCGTCCGGCGCCGTCCCGGACCGAGGCGAAGACCTGCTGCGGCGCCGAGCGCAGCAGGGCCACGGCGCCGGGCGGGGTCGCCGTCCCGCGGTAGTGGTAGGCGGCGAGCCAGCCGTCGTCCGGCGCGTCGTCGAGCGCGAGCCGCAGCCCGTCCGGGACGGCGGGCGCGCCGGTGAGCGCCCCGGTCGCCGCGGTGAGGACGAGCGCGCCGGCCCCGGGCAGCGGCGCCCAGCCGGCCTCCTCGGCTGCGGCGCGGACCTCGGCGAGCGGGTCGTCCGGCGCCGGCCCGCCGGGGA
>JBQGCR010000207.1:0-1904 GCA_052038585.1 Kineosporiaceae bacterium | reverse complement strand
GGCTCGCGGTCGGCGCGCTCGCCTCGAACCGGGCCGCCTGCCTGGACGCCGTCGAGGAGGCGGTGGGCCGGGGTGCCCGGCTCGTCGTGCTCCCCGAGCTCGCCACGAGCGGCTACGTCTTCACCGGGGCCGACGAGGCGCGCCGCCTCGCCGAGCCCGTCGACGGCCCGACCGTCGCGGGCTGGCGGGACGCGTCCCGCCGCGCGGGGATCGTCCTCGTCGGCGGGCTGTGCGAGCTCGACGCGGACGGGGTGCTGCGCAACAGCGCCGTCGTCGTCGACCGCGGCGAGGTGGTCGCCGTCTACCGCAAGGCGCACCTGTGGCACGACGAGGTCGACGTCTTCACCCCCGGCGACGCCGCCCCGCCCGTCGTCGCGACGAGCGTGGGACGCGTCGGGGTGCTCGTCTGCTACGACCTGGAGTTCCCCGAGTGGGTGCGACTGCCGGTGCTCGCGGGCGCCGACGTCCTCGCCGTGCCGACGAACTGGCCCCGCGAGGCGGGGTCCGCGCTCGAGCCGCTCGAGGTGCTCAACGCCCGGGCCATGGCCCGCGCCAACAAGGTGGCCGTCGTCGCGGCCGACCGCTGCGGCGCCGAACGCGGCGTCGAGTGGGTCGGCGGGGCGGGCGTCGTCGCCGCGACCGGGCACCTGCTCGCCGGTGGACTGCCCACTCCCGCGGCGGGCGTGCACGTCGCGGACGTCGACCTCGACGCCTCCCGGGACAAGGCCGTCGGACCGCGCAACGACGCCCTCGCCGACCGGCGTCCGCACCTGTACGGCCCTGTGGCGCAGCCGTTCCCGGCGGACCGTCCGTGAGGCCCCGCAGGCTCGTCGGGCGGCTGGTGCTCGGCGCCGTGACGCTCGTCGTCGTCTACGTCGTCGCGACCTTCGTCCAGGTGTGGTGGACGGCCCGCACGGACGGCGCGCGCCCGGCGGACGCCGTCGTCGTCCTCGGCGCGGCGCAGTACGACGGGCGGCCCTCCGCGGTGCTGGAGTCCCGGCTCGGGCACGCCCTGACGCTGTGGCAGGACGAGGTCGCGCCGCTCGTCGTCGTCACCGGCGGCGGCGCCCCCGGGGACACCTCGACCGAGGCGTCGAGCGGGTCGACGTGGCTGCGCGAGCGCGGGATCCCCGACGACCGGCTGCGCCTGGAGGTGCAGGGACGCACGACGTACGCCTCGCTGCTCGCGACCCGGCGCTTCCTCGCCGAGGAGGGCGCGACCCGGGTCGTCCTCGTCTCCGACGGCTGGCACCTCGCCCGCAGCGTCGCGATCGCCCGCGAGGTCGGCCTCGACGCGACCGGCTCGCCGGCCACGGACTCGCCGTACTCGACGGCCGGGGCGCTGCGGCAGATGGTCCGCGAGACCGGCGGGCTCGCCGTCGGACGGCTCGTCGGGTTCGGCCGGCTGGAGCGGCTCACCTCCTGACGGCGCCGGCCGGGTCGGGCGTAGGGTGCGCGGCATGGCGTCCGTGGTGCTCACCCTCGTCGGCGACGACCGGCCCGGCCTCGTCGCGGCCCTCGCGGAGGCGGTGGCGGCCGAGGGCGGGAGCTGGGAGCGCAGCGAGCTCGTGCACCTGGCGGGCCGGTTCGCGGGCGTCGTCCTCGTCACGCTGCCCGACGCGTCCGAGCGCCCGCTGCTCGAGCGGCTGGAGGCGCTCGGGGCATCCGGCCTCCTGGACGTGCGCGCCACGCCCGGCGCCCCGGCGCGGGCGGAGGGCGGGCGGGCCCGGTACGTCGTCGAGCTGCTCGGCGGGGACCGCCCAGGCATCGTCCGCGAGATCGCGCAGGCCCTCGCGGCGCGCGGCGCGAGCATCGACGAGCTCGCGACGTGGACGCGGGAGGCCCCGATGGCCGGCGGCCTGCTCTTCGAGGCGCGGGCCGTCGTCGTGGCCCCGCTCGACCTG
>JBQGCR010000206.1:0-4795 GCA_052038585.1 Kineosporiaceae bacterium | reverse complement strand
GCGAGTTCCACGGCGGCTGGCTGGTGCTCACCCGGTCGTGACGCCGGGTCCTCAGATGAGGCCGAGCTTGCTCGCGGCGTAGACGGCCTCGGCGCGGCGGGTGACGTCGAGCTTGCGCATGACGTTGCCGACGTGGAACTTCACGGTGGTCTCGGAGATGTAGAGCTTGGCGCCGATGTCGCGGTTGCTCATGCCCTGCGCCAGCATCCGGAGCACCTGGAGCTCGCGGTCGGTCAGGCGCCGGGCGTCGGAGGTCTCGGTCGCGTTGAGCCGGCGGACCATCGCGGCGGCGGACCGGGCGTCGAAGGCGGAGCCGCCCTGGCGCACGGCGCGGATGGCCCGGACGAGCTCGGAGGTGTCGACGTCCTTGACGACGTAGCCCTTGGCGCCGTTGTGGATCGCGTCGACGACGAGGTGGTCCTCGAGCAGCGTCGTGAGGACGAGGACGGCCACGTCGGGGTGCTCGCGGGTGAGCCGGCCGCACAGGTCGATGCCCTCGGAGTCCGAGCCGGGCGAGAGCTTGAGGTCGAGGAGGACGACGTGCGGGCGAGCCCGGCCGACGACGGCGAGCGCCTCCGCGGCCGAGGACGCCTCGGCGACGACCCGCAGGTCGTTCTCCCGCTCGAGGACGGCCCGCAGCCCCTGCCGGACGATCGCATGGTCGTCGACGAGGAGGAGGTCGATCTGGTCGGTCGTCGTCATGGCTGCCGTGTCCGTCGTCATCTCGTCCTCGCCCGTTCCCCGGCAGCCTGTTCCACCGGGACCGTCACCAGCATGCGGACCCCGCCGAGCCGGGACCGGCGAATCGCGAGCGAGCCGCCGAGCTCCTCGGCACGGCTGGCCATGTTGACCAGCCCGCGGTGCCGTCCGTCGACGTCGCCGGCGGCCTCGACCCGCAGCAGCGTGCGCAGCGTCGCCGGGTCGCCCGTGCCGTCGTCGTCGACGGTGATCCGGACCTCGTTGCCGCCGTAGGTGAGCCGCACGACGGCCCGCCCGGCGCCGGAGTGCGTCGAGGTGTTGAACAGCGCCTCCCCGACGAGCCGGCCGAGCGACTGCTCCGCCTCGACGGGCAGCGCGACCGGCGAGCCCTCGATCCGCAGGTCGATCGCCAGGCCCGGGCGCGAGCGCAGGGTGCACGCCTGCTCCAGGAGCCGGGGCAGGACGGGCGCCTCGCCGTCGGTCGCGTGGTGCAGGGCGTAGATCGCCGCCCGCAGCTGCGCGACGGCGTGCTGGGTGAGGCCGCGGGCGGCGTCGAGCCGGTCGGCGAGCTCCTCGTGCTCCGGTCCTGCCGCGAGGAGCTCGCTGCGGCAGACGTCGACGACCATCCCGGCGGAGAGCACGTACTGCGTCACCGAGTCGTGCAGCTCGCGGGCGATCCGGTGCCGCTCGCCGTCGAGCGCCTCGCGCTGCCGCGCGGCCTCGAGGAGGCGCTGGGTGCTGTGCAGCTCCTGGCTGCGCAGGGCGAGGTCGGCCGCGTGCTGGCTCGCCTCCTGGGTGAGCTGCTCGGCGCGGGTCTGCAGGGCGACGCGCGAGTGGTAGAGCGAGGCCGAGTGCAGCGCGACCGCGGCCTGGTTGACGAGGATCCGCAGCACGGACAGGTCGAGCGGCTCGGTGAGGTCCGGCGACGCCGCGTCGCCGACGATGCCGCCGACCGGCCGGCCGGCGCTCGTCATCGGCACGGCGACGACGCCGTCGTCGTCCACCTCCGCGTGGTCCGGCGGGGCGGACCGCAGCCGCTCCAGCGCCGTCCGCGCGCGGGCCGGCAGCGTCGACACGTCGTCGACGAGGGCGCCCGCGGCGTCGACGCCGAGCACGCGCGGCCGCGCGCCGGGCAGGGCGTCGTCGGCGACGGCGAGGACGACCCAGCGCGCCTGGAGGTGCTCGGCGGCGGCGTGGACGACGGCCGCGAGCAGCGCGCGCGGCCCCTCGACCGTGCGCACGAGCGCCACGGAGATCTGGTCGAGCGAGCGCACGGCCGCCTCGAGCCGCTCGGAGGAGCGCCGGAACTCCCTGTAGTACGAGCGCTTCCCGGACCGGACCCCGGTCAGCGACGCGAGGTCGGCGTCGTTCACCGGGACCGAGGCCGTCACGGGCAGGCGCTCACAGCGCCGCGCGGAAGATGTTCTCGACCGCGACGGCGTCGGCGTCCCGCGGGTTCGTCGTCAGGCAGGCGTCCTCGAGCGTCGTGCTCGCGAGCCGGGGCAGGTCCTCCTCGGTGACGCCGAGCTCGCGCAGGCCGCGCGGCACGCCGACGCGGTCGCCGAGGTCACGCACCCAGTCGGCGAGCATGAAGGCGGCGTCCGCGGCGGGCAGCCCGGCCACGGGGAGCCCGACGGCGGAGGCGATCGTCGCGAAGCGGTCCGGGTCGGTGCCCGCGTTGTAGCGGATGACGTGCGGCAGCAGGACGCCGTTGCAGACCCCGTGCGGGGCGTCGAGCAGGCCGCCGACCTGGTGGCTCATCGCGTGCGTCGCCCCGAGGATCGCGTTGGTGACGGCGAGGCCGGCCTCGAGGCTCGCCTGCGCCATCGACGTCCGGGCCGCGATGTCCTCCGGCGAGGTGAGCGTCCGCTCGAGGCCGGAGCCGACGAGCCGGACGGCGGACAGCGCGTGCAGGTCGGTCAGCGCGTTGTGCGCCCGCGAGACGAACGCCTCGATGCCGTGGGTCAGCGCGTCGAGCCCCGTCGCGGCGTTGAGCTCGTCGGGCATCGTCGTGAGCAGCCGCGGGTCGGTGATCGAGATGTCGGGCACGAGGTTGCGCCCGATGATCGTCACCTTCATGTGCCGGGCGGTGTCGGTGACGATGCAGAACTGGCTGACGTCGGCGCCCGTGCCGGACGTCGACGGGATCATGACGAGCGGCGGGATCGCGCCGTCGCACTTGTCGACCCCCGCGTAGTCGAGGATCGAGCCGCCGTTGCCGGTGAGGACGGCGATGCCCTTCGCCGCGTCGATGCACGAGCCGCCGCCGATGGCGATGACGACGTCGCCGCCGTGCTCGCGGTAGGCCTCGTAGCCGGCGTGGATCTCGTGGTCCTTGGGGTTCGGGGTGACCGCGGTCCACACCCGCGGGTGCAGGCCGGCCTCGGCGAGGTGCTTCTCGAGCTCGTCGACCCACCCGGCCTCGACGAGCCCGGGGTCGGTGACGACGAACGGACGCCGCGCCCCGAGGCGCAGCGCGCAGTGGCCGGCCTCGGCGAGGCTGCCGGTCCCGAAGACGATCTCCGGGGCGTGGAACTTGACGACCGGGGGCGGCGGGGCGACCGGGAGGGTCGGACTGTCGGGCAGGCTCAAGGTGACCACCCCCGCCTCCCTCGCCCGGGCCAGGACCCGGCTCGGTCCGGAGCGGGTCTGCGGTGACGGTACGCCAGGAGTGCCGGATTGCCCAGGGGTGCGCGGTGCCCGCGTCGGGGACACGGCGAGCTTCTGCGCAGGGCTGCGGGTTGCCGCGGCAGCCCGGGCGACGGCGGTGGCAGGGGGCATCCGCTCCTCCGAGGCGTCGTCGTCGACGGGTGGGCTCCGGCCGGCCTGCTGGACCGGATCGGTCGCGGCAACAGTGTGACCGTAACAACACCCTCCCGTCACTCCCCCTCACTCTGCGGTCGGGGTTACCTGTCCGTTCGGGCAGGTGGACGGCGCTGTCGCGGTGACCCAGAGTGGGCGTCGTGACGGCGTTGACCACAGGACCGCCCTCTGCCGCAGCACTGCCCTCCGGGCTGCGCGTCGTCCTCGACGGGCGGACGCGCGTGCGGTCCGGCGGCACGGTCGCGCTCGGCGGTGCGCCGTGGGGCGTCGTCCGGCTGCACGGCGCGGCCCGCGAGCTCGTCGGCCGGCTCGTCGAGGCTGGTGACGCGGGCGTCGTCCCCGCCGACGGCCCGCAGCGCGCGGCGGCCGACCGGCTCGTCGCCCGCGGTCTCGTCCACCCCCGGCCCGAGCCCGCCGGCACGGGCCGGGCGGCGTGCGCGGTCGAGGTCGTCGTCCCCGCGTACGAGCGCGGCGACCTCCTCGAGGCGTGCCTGGCCTCCCTCGCCGCGGCCTCGCCGGGCGTGCCGGTGACGGTCGTCGACGACGCCTCGCCGAGCAGCGCCGTCGCCGACGTCGCCGCCCGGTACGGCGCCCGCGTCGTCCGGCACGCGGACAACCGCGGCCCGGCCGCCGGGCGCAACCCGGGACTGGCGACGACGACGGCGCCCGTCGTCGCCTTCGTCGACTCCGACTGCGCGGTGGGGCCCGGCTGGCTCGACCGGCTCCTGCCGCTGTTCGACGACCCCCGGGTGGCCGCGGTGGCGCCGCGCGTGCGCCCCGCCGACGACGGCCGGCCGGGTCGGCGCCTGCCGCTGCTGGCCCGGCACGAGCGGGCCCGGTCCGCGCTCGACATGGGCGCGCGACCCGAGGTGGTCCGGCCCGGGGCGCCGCTCGGCTTCCTGCCCTCGGCGACGATCCTGCGGCGCCGCAGCGCCCTCGAGGCCGTCGCCGGCAGCACGGGCTTCGACGAGGCGCTGCGCCTCGGGGAGGACGTCGACCTCGTGTGGCGGCTCGCGGAGGCGGGCTGGATCGTCCGGTACGAGCCGGCCGTCGAGGTGCACCACGAGGCGCGGCTCGACCCCGGCGACTGGGCCGGGCGCCGGTTCGAGTACGGCACGTCCGCCGCCGACCTCGACGCGCGTCACCCCGGCCGGCTCGCCCCGGCGCGGCTGTCGGCGTGGAACCTCGCGGCGCTGGCCGCCCTCGTCGCGGGACGCCCCGTGACCGCCGGCGCCGTCGCCGCCGGCGCGGCGACCGCGCTCGCCCGTCGGCT
>JBQGCR010000205.1:0-15893 GCA_052038585.1 Kineosporiaceae bacterium | reverse complement strand
GCCGAGGCTCTCCCAGCCGCCCCACGCGGACCCGTCCCACCAGCGGTGCCAGACGGCGTGGTCGGTGCCGAGCACGACGACGTCGAGCCGGTCCTGCGCCCACGAGACGGCGGCGGGCTGGCTCGCGCAGACCCCGCCGAGGCTCTCCCAGCCGCCCCACGCCGAGCCGTCCCACCATCGGTGCCACACGGCGCTGTCGGTGCCGAGGACGAACGCGTCGAGCCGCTTCTCGCCCCAGGACGTCAGGCTCGGCGGGGACATGCACACCCCGCCGAGGCTCTCCCACCCCGTCGTCGACGGACCCCACGCGGTGCCGTCCCACCACTTGTGCCACAGCGCGCTGTCGGTGCCGAGGACGAACGCGTCCAGCCGGTCCGGGCCCCACGAGACCGCCGTGACCGGGGAGGAGCAGACGCCCCCGAGCGACTCGTATCCGCCCCAGGACGCACCGTCCCACCAGCGGTGCCAGCAGGCGCTGTCGGTGCCGACGACGAACGCGTCGAGCCGGTTCGCCGACCACGAGACGACCGGGCCCTCCGGGCCGGTCAGCCCGTCGCCGGAGACGAGCTGCGGCAGGCCGGACCGCACGCCGTCGAGCGTCGCCTGCATCCGCGCGACCTGGCCGGCGGTGAACATGACCATCGCGGCGTCGTCGACGTAGTCCATGTAGTTGACGAACAGGTCCCCGTTCGGGGCGTTGTCGCAGCTGAGCGTCGGGAAGGTCGGCGTGCCGTAGTTCGGGCCGCCCTGGTTGGGGGTGTCCGCGACCTCGTCCGTGCCGCCGCAGCCGGTGCCGTCGTCGCCCCAGATGTGGAAGAGGTTGAGGTAGTGGCCGACCTCGTGGGTGGCCGTGCGGCCGAGGTCGAACGGTGCCGCGGCCGTGCCCGTCGTCCCGAAGGCGCTGTGCAGGACGACGACGCCGTCGGTCTGCGCCGGGCCGCCGGGGAACTGGGCGTAGCCGAGCAGGCCGCCGCCGAGCTCGCAGACCCACATGTTGAGGTAGCGGTCCGCGGGCCACGGGTCCGCGCCGCCGGTGGCCGCGGACTTCACGCCGTCGTCGGCGCCGAACGAGGGCACCGTCGTCGCCGTCCGCGTGATGCCGGTCGTCGGGTTCCCGTCGGGGTCGGTCGTCGCGAGGAAGAACTCGATCCGCGCGTCGGCGACGAGCGGGGCGAACGGCGCCGGGACCGCCGCGAGGTCCGGGTTCGTCGCCCGGTAGTCGCGGTTGAGGACGTCGATCTGGCTGTGCACCTGCGCGTCGGAGATGTCCTGCGCCGGCGTGGAGTGGACGACGTGGACGACGACGGGGATCCGCGCGACGCCCTCGAACCGGGCGCCCTCGCGCAGGAACGTCCGGGCCTGGTTCTCGATGCGCGAGCGGGCAGCCCGGTACCGCGCGTCGTCGGTGAGCAGCCGGCGGTGCACGTCCATCGTCGAGCAGCGGCGCCGCCGGGCGGCTCCGCCGCCCGGGGCACCGCCGCCCGGCGCGGCGCCGCCCATGCCGCTCGCGCCCGGCATCGTCGGGTCCTTCTCGGTCGTCATGGCCCCTCCCGGATCGTCTGGATCGGTGACTGGGACGACGGCGGCCCCCCACCGTCGTGGCACGCAGCGGCCGGCGGCCACCGCGATGCCACCAAGAGGGTCGGGACCCCGCGCTGATACCGCTGCGCGGGCCCGCCCCCGTCAGCGGGCCGCGGCGCGGTGGTAGGTCCGGACGGCGAGCGGCACGAAGATCGTGAGCATGACGATCGTCCAGACGACGGTGTAGGCGACGGGGTTCTGCAGCGACCACACGTCCGGCGTCTCGACCCCGGGGATGACGTTGCCGAACCGCTCCCGCGCCGCCTGCGTCACCGCCGACACCGGGTTCCACTCGGCGAAGGCCCGCAGCGGCCCCGGGAAGGACTCCAGCGGCACGAAGGTGTTGGCGCAGAACGTCAGCGGGAAGATGACGATGAACGAGGCGTTGTTGACGACCTCCGGCGTGCGGACGATGAGCCCGACGACGGCCATGACCCACGAGATCGCGTAGGCGAACAGGAGCAGGACGAACAGGCCGACGAGCGCGTCGAGCACCGACGTGCGGATCCGCCAGCCGACGACGAGCCCGGTCAGGCCCATGACGACGATCGCGATGAGGTTGTTCGCGACGTCGGCGACGGTGCGGCCGACGAGGACCGCCGAGCCGGACATCGGCAGCGACCGGAAGCGGTCGATGACGCCCTTCTGGAGGTCCTCGGCGAGGCTCGCCCCGGTGATCGTCGCGCCGAAGACGACGGTCTGGGCGAAGATCCCGGCGATGAGGAACTCGCGGTAGAGGGCCGGGTCCACCCCACCGGTGCCGCCGAGGTTCACCGCGCCGCCGAAGATGTACGCGAAGAGCAGGACGAACATGATCGGCGACAGCGTCGCGAAGACGAGCAGGTCCGGGACCCGCTTGATCTTGATGAGGTTCCGCTTCGTGACGACCGCGCCGTCGCTGATCACCTGCGCGAGGCCGCTCATGCCACCGCCTCCTTCTCGGCGTCGTCCGCCCTGTCCTGCGCCGCGTGACCGGTCAGGGTGAGGAACACGTCGTCGAGGGTCGGCCGGCGGACCCCGACGTCCTGCACGGCGACCCGCTCGGCGTCGAGGTCGCGCAGCGCCTCGACGAGCACCGTGGCCGCCGGTCTGTCCCCGGCGACGCGCACAGAGACCCGCCGGACGTGCTCGTCGAGGGTCGGCTCACCGACGCCCACGCCGGCGAGCACCCGGACGGCGTCCGGGATCCGGGCGGGCTCGGCGACGACGACCTCGACGACCTCGCCGCCCACCTGCGCCTTGAGCTCGTCGGCGGTCCCGCGGGCGATGACCGTGCCGTGGTCGACGACGACGATCGTGTCGGCGAGCCGGTCGGCCTCCTCGAGGTACTGGGTCGTGAGCAGCAGGGTCGCCCCGCTCGTCACGAGGTCGGCGAGGACGACCCACATGTCGTTGCGGGAGCGCGGGTCCAGGCCGGTCGTCGGCTCGTCGAGGAAGAGGACCTGCGGTCGCGCGACGAGGGCGGCCGCGAGGTCGAGCCGGCGGCGCATGCCGCCGGAGTAGGTCTTCACGGGGCGGTCCGCGGCGTCCTCGAGGCGGAAGTCGGCGAGGAGCTCGCGGGCCCGGGCCCGCGCCGTCGACCGGCCGAGGTGGTACAGCCGGCCCACCATGTCGAGGTTCTCGTAGCCGGTGAGGTACTCGTCGACCGCCGCGTACTGCCCGGACAGGCCGATGACCTCCCGCACCTTCTTCGGCTGGGCGAGGACGTCGATCCCCGCGACCTCGGCCCGCCCGGAGTCGGGCCGCAGCAGGGTGGTCAGGACACGGACGAGGGTCGTCTTGCCGGCCCCGTTGGGGCCGAGGACGCCGAGGACGGTGCCCGCGGGCACCTCGAGGTCGAGCCCGGACAGGGCCCGGACGCTGCCATAGGTCTTGACGAGCGCTTCCGCACGGACGGCGATGGACATGCCCCGACCCTAGAGGCGGGGTCCGACAGTCGCCCGCGGGTTTCGGGCGGCTGCGCTCAGAGCGTCAGCGGGTAGCCGTCCGCGCGGAGCCGGGAGACGACCTCGCGGCAGTGCGCCGGCCCCTGCGTCTCCAGCCGCAGGCCGATCTCCACCTCGTCGACCCGCAGCTTGTGCCCGGTCCGCACGTGCTCGACCTCGAGGACGTTCGCGCCGAGGTCGGCGAGCAGGGCGAGCAGCCGGGCGAGCGAGCCCGGGCGGTCCTTGACCCGCAGGTGGAACTGCAGGTAGCGGCCCGCCGCGCCCATCCCGTAGCGGATGACCCGCATGAGCAGGAGCGGGTCGACGTTGCCCCCGGACAGGACCGCGACGACGGGCGGGCGGACGTCGGCCGAGGCGAGGACGTCGTCGTCGAGCAGCGCCGCGACGCCCGCCGCGCCCGCCGGCTCGACGACGAGCTTGGCCCGCTCGAGGAGGAACAGCAGCGCACGGGCGATGGCCTCCTCCGAGACCATGAGGATGTCGTCGACGTGCTTCTCGACGAGCGCGAAGGGCACGTCGCCGGGGCGCCCGACGGCGATCCCGTCGGCCATCGTCGTCATCGTCGCGAGCGGCACCGGGGTGTGCGCCGCCAGCGAGGCCGGCCAGGCGGCGGCGCCCTCGGCCTGGACGCCGAGCACCCGCACGTCGGGGCGCTTCGACTTCACCGCCGTCGCGACGCCGGCGAGGAGCCCGCCGCCGCCGGTGCACACGAGGACCGTCTGCACTTCGGGCACCTGCTCGAGGATCTCCAGGCCGACGCTGCCCTGCCCGGCGACGATGTCCGGGTGGTCGAAGGGGTGGATCAGCGGTGCCCCCGTCGCGTCGGCGTAGGCGCGGGCGTGGACCAGGGCCTCGTCGACCGTCGTCCCCGCCTGCTCGACGTCGGCGCCGTAGCCGCGGGTCGCCTCGAGCTTGGGCAGCGCGGCGCCGACCGGCATGAAGACCTTGGCGTGCAGGCCGAGCAGCTGGGCGGCGAGCGCGACGCCCTGCGCGTGGTTGCCGGCGCTCGCGCAGACGACGCCGTGCGCCTTCTCCTCCTCGCTGAGCCGGGCCATCCGGGTGTAGGCGCCGCGGATCTTGAAGCTGCCGGCACGCTGGAGGTTCTCGCACTTGAGGTGCACCGGCCCGCCGACCCGGTCGGACAGGGCGCGCTGGTGCTCGACGAGCGTCCGGCGGGTCACGCCGTCGAGCAGTGCCGCGGCGGACTCGATGTCGGCGAGGGTCACCATGCGGGCGATCCTGCCACTGCTCACCGGCGGTAGACGTCCCGCCGGTGAGCGACCCGGACGATCTCGATCGTGATCCGGTCGTCGTCGATCTGGTAGACCACGCGGTACTCCCCCCGACGTGCCGACCAGAGGCCTGTCAGCGGCCCGCGCAGAGGCTTGCCGACCCGGCGAGGATTCTCCGCGAGCGGACCGGTCACAAAGCTCACGACCGCCGCGACCACCGTAGGCGGCACCCGCTCCTGGAGGTCTCGGTGGGCCCGCGCCGACCAGACGACGGCGAAGGTCACGCGCTGCGGCCGGTCGACTCCAGTCCAGCGAGGACCTCGTCCGTGCTGTGGACCCGCCCTGCCGCGATGTCCGCCTGTCCCTCGACGATGCCCGCGACGAGGTCGGCGTCCGCGAGGATGTCGAGCGTCTCGAGAATGCTCTCCAGGTCGTCGACCGCCAGCAGCACCGCAGCCGGGGTCCCGTTGCGGGTGATGACGACACGCTCGTGCGTCTCGGTCACGTCGTCGAGCAGTGCTCGAAGATTGGCCCGGAAGTCGGCCACAGCCAAGGTCCTCATGTACATAACCATGTACGCGAGGAGGGCGGCCGTCAAGACATGGGTCCGACGGTCCTCGTCGTCACCCCGTGACCATGCGACCCACCGACCACGGACGACATCGTCGAGGCGGTCCGGAGCGGCCGGCGATGATCGTGGTCGACGCGTCGGCCGTGGTGGAAGCGCTGGTCGGCGGCCGTCGTGACGACGCCCTTCTCGACGCGATCGCCGGTGACCTCGAGGCACCGCACCCGCTCGACGTCGAGGTGATCTCCGCGCTGCGCGGTCTGGCGCTCGCCGGGAAGCTGACGGCCGTGGGTGCGGACACCGCCCGTCGCGACTACCTCGACCTCACGATCACCCGGCACGAGGTCGGGCCCCTCCTCGACCGCGTCTGGCAGCTCCGCCACCGGTTCACCGCGTACGACGCCTGCTCCCTCGTGCTCGCCGAGGGACTGGGGGCGCCCCTGCTCACGTGCGACGCGAAGCTCGCCGGCAGCGTTCTGGACGTGGACGTCCGCGTCGTGCCCCAGGGAAGGTGACCCGGGCCGGGTCCGGCGTCGTGATCAGCCGACATCCCGTCCCAGCGCCGCCCTCACGTCCTGGCCGAAGAACCGGACGAGGCCGTGCAGGTCGGGCTCGTCGCGGGTGGGCTGGAGGATGACGGTCGTCGCGCCGCGCTCGGCGTGCGCACGGACGGCGGCCGCGACCGCGTCGGCGTCCCCAGCGACCCCGCACCCGAGGTCACCGGCGGTGTGGTCCCAGAAGCGGCCGAGCTCCTCGTCGAGGCGGGCCTGCGCGACGTCCCCGGTCGCCACGATGAGGTGCGTGACGAAGGGCAGCGTCGCCCCGTCGGCCCCACGGCCGGCGCGCCACCCCGTGAGCGCGGACTCCCGTGCGGCGTCGAGCCCGTCGAGGGGGACGGCCGAGCCGATGATGACGCCGTCGCCGAGCCGTCCGGCGAGCTCGAGGGTCTTCGGGCCGCCCCCGCCGACGAGCAGCGGCGTGCCCTGCGGCGGCGGCCAGTCGAGCGTCACCCGGTCGAGCGTCACGTAGCGGCCCTCGACCGACACCTCCTCGCCGTCGAGCAGCCGGCGCAGCGCGCTCGTGTGCTCGTCGAGGCGCGTGAGCGGCGACGCGGCGCGCGCGCCGACCTGCCCCATCCAGTCCTGCACGCCGTGACCGACGCCGGGCAGGAACCGCCCCGGGAAGAGCCGGTGCACCGTCGCGATCTCCATCGCGAGCAGCGCGACGTTGCGCAGCGGCACCGGTGCGAGGCCGATGCCGACCGTGATCTTCTCGGTCCACGCCAGGGCCGCGGCCGCCGCCGCGATCGAGGACTCCTTGAAGCAGTCCTCCCACAGCCACAGCTCGTCGAGGTGCTCCTGCGCCGAGGCCGCCAGGCCGCGCAGCTCCTCGGGCGGAAGTGTCGGGACGAGGACCACACCCAGGCTCGGCATGCCGGCGATCCTGCCATCGCCGGGGCCTACGCGACGACGGGCACGTCCCGGCCGGTCCGCGCGGCGAACCCCTGCCGCCGCGAGACGACGACGGACGCGGCGACGAGCCAGAACGGCAGCAGCAGGTACGTGACCAGGCCGCCCGGGGGGATCCCGGCAGCCCCGAGCATCCCCAGGACGCCCAGCACCAGCGTCGTGACGGCGAACCACCTCGGCAGCAGCGCGTTGCGCACGCCCCCGAGCCCCGCTGCGACGAACGCCGTCGACACCCCGATCCCCATCGCCAGCCAGCCGAAGTAGTGGGCGTACCCGAGGATCTCGACCGCCGCGGCGTTCCGGTCAGCAGCGGCCGACACGAGGACCCGCTCCCACAGCGCCATCTGGCCCAGCGCCGCCGAGACCGTGATCCAGCCGCCGTAGGCGACCGCGGAGTACGTCGCCTCCCCTGCCTCACCCGAACGCAGCAGGGTCCTCACCGCTGTCGCGAAGAAGATCAGCGCGACCCCCATGAGGACGGTGCACGCCATGGAGGCCCCGTTGAGGACGGCGTGCTCGGTCACCACCTCGACCGACGCCCCGCCCGGCACGTCGGAGGTGGTGAAGCGGGCCAGCAGGTCGCGGCCGACGAAGGCGAGGCCGGCGACGGCACCGCTCCAGGGCAGCAGCTTCTCGAACGTGCTCAGCGGCATCGCGGACTCCTCGCGCTCCGGGTCGGCGCGTCTCGCCGACCGGCCCAGGGTGCGGTCCCGCCGGACCCGCCCGCATGATCCCGGAGTCCCGGTCGGCCCGGGAACGTGTCCCGGGCGGGGTGACTCGCCCGGACGTCCACGGCCACACTGACGAGATGCGCAGGACCTGGCCGCTCGCGGTGCCGCTCCCGGTGCTCGGCGTGTCGGCCGTGCTGGTCGCCGGACCGGACCGACCGGGCGCGCTGGTCGCCGTGGTCGTCGTCGTCACCGGTGCGGTCGCGCTGGCGATCCTGCACCGGCACCCGGGGCACCGCATCGGCTGGCTGCTGGCCCTGCACTCCTGCCTCGTGGCGGTCGTCTCCCCCCTCCCGGCGCCGGTGGCCGAGCGGGCACCGGCGCTCGTCCAGGCGCTCCAGGGCAGCTGGGTGCGCATGCTGATCTGCCCGGTGACCATCGCCTACCTCTTCCCGGACGGGCGGGCGCAGTCGGCGCGATGGCGCCGCTGGATCGTGGTGAACCTGACCGCCTACGTCGTGTTCCTCGTCGCGGCGGCGAGCGACCGTGCCGGGTTCGTCGAGGCGTTCCCCGGGCGCGAGCCGCCGCTGCCGGTCGTCGGCCGGCCGTGGGCGGACATCGCCGGGGTGGCCTCGCTCGTGGTCGTCGTCGCCGGTCTGGTCGCAGCCGTCGTGGCCGCCCGGCAGCGCTACGACCGGTCGGTCGGCGAGGAACGCCAGCGCATGCAGTGGTTCGTCCTGACCGCGTTGACGCTGCCGGCGATGCTCGTGACGCTGTGGGTCGCACGGCTGGCCGGGCTGGACGGCGACGCCGTCGTCTACCCGGTCCTGACCGTGGGGCTGAGCGCCCTGCCCGTCGGGATCGGCGTCGCGGTCCTGCGTCACGGGCTCTTCGACGTCGAGGTCGTCCTGAGCCGGGCGCTCACCTACGCGGTGCTCACCGTCGCGGTGGTCCTGACGTACTGGCTGCTCCTGCTGGCCACGGAGCGGGCGTTCGGGAACGAGACGGTCGGCGGGCTGCTCGCCGTCGGCGTGGTCGCCGTGGTGGTGCACCCGGCCTACGCGCGGGTCAAGCAGCACGTCGAACGGCGCGTCCACGGGTACCGGTCCGAGCCGCACGAGGCGATCCGGATGCTCGCCGACCGCGCCGAGCTCGCCGACCCTCGGCGCTTCACCGAGTCGATCACCTCGACGGTGGCCTCGGCCCTGAAGGTCGACCGGGTCTGGGTCGAGCCCGCGCAGCCGCCTGCCACGTCGGACGGCGCGGTCGTCCGGGTGCCACTGGTCCACCGCGGCCTCGCGCTCGGCGATCTGGCCCTGGAGGTGCCCGCCGGGCGGACGCTCGGGGTCGCCGACGTGCGGCTGTTCACCGATCTCGCCCGCTACGCGGCGGCGCTCGTGGCCGCCGACCGGCTGACCGCCGAGCTCCAGCTGTCCCGGTCCCGGCTGGTGACGGCGCAGGAGGAGGAGCGCCGGCGGCTGCGCCGCGACCTCCACGACGGTCTGGGACCTGCGCTGGCGGCCGTCGTGCTCACGCTCGACGCGGCGAGGACGCTCCCGACGGCGGCCGAGCGCGACGCCCTGCTCGCGCAGACCCGTGACGAGGCACGGCAGGCCGTCGCCGAGGTCCGCCGGCTCGTCGACGACCTGAGACCGGCGGCGATCGACCAGGTCGGTCTGCTGGGTGCGCTGCGGCACCGCGCCACCTCGATGTCCGGCAGTCTCGTCGTCGACGTCGTCGGCCCCGAGCCGCTCCCGCCCCTGCCGGCGGCGGTGGAGGTCGCCGCCTACCGGATCGCCTCCGAGGCGGTGACCAACGTGGTGCGCCACTCGGGCGCCTCGCGGTGCCGGGTGGCCGTCGTCCTGACCGAGACGTTCGAGCTGACGATCAGCGACAACGGGCGGGGGGCGGCCCCGGACTGCCCGCGCGGGATCGGCTGGACGTCGATGCACGAGCGCGCGGCGGAGCTCGGCGGGACCTGCACCGTCAGCGGGGCGACGGAGGGTGGCCTCCTGGTCCGCGCGGTCCTGCCCCTGGTGCAGGCCCTGGACGGCGACCGGTCCGGGGTGGCGGGATGACCCGCGTGCTCGTCGCGGACGACCACCCGGCCTACCGGCGGGGCCTGCTCCTCATGCTCGGCGGGGTCGAGGGCCTCGAGGTGGTCGGCGAGGCCGGCACGGGGCTCGCCGCGCTCGCGCTGGCGCAGGACGTGCGACCCGACGTCGTCGTCATGGACCTGCGCATGCCGGAGCTCGACGGGATCGAGGCGACCCGTCGGCTGGTGCAGGGGCCGCAGGCGCCGGCCGTGATCGTCCTGACCATGTTCGAGGACGACGACTCGGTGTTCGCCGCGATGCGTGCGGGCGCCCAGGGGTACCTGCTCAAGGGTGCCGACCAGGAGGAGATCGTGCGCGCCATCCGGGCCGCCGCCGCCGGTGAGGCGATCTTCGGGCCGGAGGTCGCCCGGCGGGTCATCGCCCACTTCGCCACCGGTGCCGGCTCGACGAGCGCGGCCTTCCCGTCGCTGACCGAGCGGGAGCGGGAGGTCCTGGAGCTCGTCGCGGCGGGCAAGGGCAACGCGACGATCGCCCATGAGCTCATGATCAGCCTCAAGACCGTGCGCAACCACGTCTCGAACATCTTCACCAAGCTCCAGGTGTCCGACCGCGCCGCAGCGATCGTCAAGGCCCGGCGCGCGGGGCTGGCGGGCGAGCCCTGAGCCCCGGGTGAGGCTCCGGCTGGTCGTCAGGACGCCGACGGACCCCGGGTGGTCAGGCTCCTGGCCAGGCGTGCGGCCGCCTGCGGGGCGTCGACGGCGAGGAGCCCTGCGGCGAAGAGGACGTACCGCGCGTCGACCGCGACCCGGGCCCCCTCGGGCACCTTCCAGCCGCCGGCGTGGTCGGTCGTCGCGGGCGCCAGGATCGCCTGCTGCGCAGCGGCATCCGCGTGCCGCAGGACGCCGCCGGAGCCGACGACGAGGCCCACGTCGCGCAGCGGCCGGGGCGCCGCCGTCGCGGTGGCGGGGCGGCCGTGCCGGCGCAGGGCGACGGTGACGGCGAGCGTCGCGAGCCGGGTGTCGGCGGCGACCTCGTCGTCGTTCACGGGGACGTGCCCCGGGTCGGCGTGGACGCGCTCCGCCCAGCCGGCCAGGGCGTCGTCGACGTCCAGCCGCTCGGCCCGGGCCGCGGCGACGACCCCCGTTGCGCCCCAGCGCATCCCGAGGTCCCCCTCGACGGTCCGGGCGCGCCAGAGCGTCGCGACGACCTGTTTCGCCAGGCCCGCGTCCTCCCCCGTCGGCGTGAGCACCGAGTAGACGTCGGTCGTCGCGCCGCCGACGTAGTCGTGGAGCAAGTACCCGGCGCCGGCCACCCCGGGTGCGCCGTCGGAGAGCACCTCGATCCCAGCCAGGACGACGTCCGGCGTCGCGCCGCGGACCATCCGGCCGAAGGCCGGCCCGCGGGAGAGGTGCTTGCCGCCGATGACGTGCGCGAGGAACACCTCGCGGATCGCCGACCGCGCGCCGAGCGGCTCGAGCACGCCGATGCGCGGCAGGACGTTCGGGGCGACGACGACGCGGCGCCGGGTGCGGCGCAGGGCGTGCGCCGCGTCGTCGGCCGCCTCGGCGTTCCCGGCGACGACGACGGGGACCGGCAGCCGGGCCGCCGCGAGCCGGGACGCGTTGTGCAGCAGCACCTCCGCGTTGCCGCCGTCGGTCCCGCCGACGAGCAGGACGACGTCGGGGGCGGCTGCACGGAGCGCGTCGACCCCGGTGCGGTCGAGCGGGCCGGCGTGGACGTGGACGACCTTCCCACCGGCCGAGAGCGCCACCCGCGCACCGGCTTCGGCCGTGACGACCCGCTCGTACCCGACGACGGCCACGCGCAGCCCGCCGCCCGCGCTCGAGCACGCCCGCACGTCCGCGGCGACGACCCCGGCGCGCGCCTCCGCGTCGGCCCGGACGGCCGCGACGCCGTCGAGGACGTCGGTGCCGATCGTCGTCGGGTGCGTCGCCGTCGCGAGCACGTCGCCGGAGCCGGCGTCGACGAGCACCGCCTTGGTGAACGTCGACCCGACGTCGACGCAGAGGACCGGGTCCACGGTGGCGTTCAGCCGCCGACGCGGTCGAGGAGCGCCGCGACCCGGCGCAGGGTCGCGCGCAGGTTCTCCTCGGCGGTCAGCGCGAGCGCCTCGTCGAGGGTCAGCCAGCGCACGGGCGAGGCGTCGTCCTCGGCCCGGACGGCGTCCGGGGCGTCGGTCGCCAGCACGAAGCGCAGGTCCGCGTGCTCGTGCGCCGGCTCGTCCCCGCGTGCGGCGACGGGTACGACCGCGACGTGGACGAGCGAGGCGTCCGGCCACGGCCGCAGGTCGGTCAGCCCGGTCTCCTCGGCGCCCTCGCGCAGGGCGACGGCGAGGGCGTCGTCCTCGCCCGGGTCGAAGTGCCCGCCGATCTGCAGCCACGCGTGCTGCCGGGCGTGCCAGCGCAGGAGCACGCGCCGGGTCGGCGGGTGGACGACGACGGCGGACCCGGTGACGTGCAACGGGATCGAGCGCGACGCCGGGTCGTCGGCCCGCTCGACGAGCCGCACGACCCGGCCGAGGTCGGCCGCCGCGTCGTCGTCGAGCGGGTCGTGCTGCGCGAGGAGCGTCCCCAGGCAAAAGCCGGACCCCGCCCGCGTCAGGCCAGCGCGCGGTCGAGGTCGGCGAGGAGGTCCTCGGCGTCCTCGAGCCCGACGGACAGGCGCACGAGGTCGTCCGGCACCTCGAGCGCGGACCCGGCGACCGAGGCGTGCGTCATCCGGCCCGGGTGCTCGACGAGGCTCTCCACGCCGCCGAGGCTCTCGCCGAGGGTGAAGACCTCGGTGCGCTTGCAGACGGTGAGCGCGTCCTCCTCGCCGCCGACGAGGCGGAAGGAGACCATGCCGCCGAAGCGGCGCATCTGCCGGGCGGCGACCTCGTGCCCGGGGTGCGTCGGCAGGCCGGGGTAGAGCACCTCGCGCACCCGGTGGTGCCCGGCGAGGAAGTCGACGACCCGCTCGGCGTTGTCGCAGTGGCGCTCCATGCGCACCGCGAGGGTCTTCAGGCCGCGCTGGACGAGCCAGGAGTCGAACGGGCCGCTCACGGCGCCCATCGAGTTCTGGTGGAAGCCGACGCGCTCCTGGACGCCGGCGCCGACGGCCCCGACGCCGTCGCGCCACGGCGCCTGCGCGCCCTCGGCGACGACGAGCGCGCCGCCGACGACGTCGCTGTGCCCGCCGCAGTACTTCGTCGTCGAGTGGACGACGACGTCCGCGCCCAGGGCGAGCGGGTTCTGCAGGTAGGGCGTCGCGAAGGTGTTGTCGACGACGAGCAGCGCACCGGCGTCGTGCGCGATCCCGGCGAGCGCGGCGATGTCGGAGACGCCGAGCAGCGGGTTCGTCGGCGTCTCGACCCAGACGAGCCGGGTGACGCCCGGCCGCACCGCCGCGCGGACCGCGTCGAGGTCGGCGAGGTGCACCGGGGTGTGCTCGACCCCCCACGGCCCGGCGACCCGCGCGACGAGCCGGTACGTGCCGCCGTAGGCGTCGTCGGGGACGACCATGTGGTCGCCCGGGCCGGTGACCGAGCGGATGAGGGTGTCCTCGGCGGCGAGGCCGCTCGCGAAGGCGAAGGCGCGGGTCCCGGCCGGGCCCTCGAGCGCGGCGAGGCACTCCTCGAGCGCGGTGCGCGTCGGGTTGGCGCTGCGGCTGTACTCGTACCCCTGCCCGAGCCCGGTGCGCAGGCCGCCGACGCCGTCCTGCTTGTACGTGCTCACCTGGTAGATCGGGGTGACGACGGCGCCGGTCGCCGGGTCCGGCTCCGAGCCGGCGTGGATCGCGCGGGTGGAGAACCCGCGTCCGGTCCAGGAGGCGGTGCCGCCGGCCTCGGCCTCGCGCTGCGGGAGGGGGCCGGCAGGGTCGACGGGAACGGTCGGCTCGGTCACGTCCGCCTACGCTACCCGCGCTCCACGGCGTCGCGCCTCAGCGGGCAGGACATGCACCGCGGGCCGCCGCGGCCCCGGCCGAGCTCGGACCCGACGATGGGCAGCACGGTGACGCCCTCGTCGGCGAGGAAGCCGTTCGTCACGGTGTTCCGCTCGTAGCCGACGACGACACCGGGGCGCACGGCGAGGACGTTGTTGCCGTCGTCCCACTGCTCGCGCTGCGCGCCGTGCACGTCGATCGGCGCGCGCAGCAGCCGGAGCTTGCCGACGCCGAGGGCGTCGGCGAGGACGCCGAACGGGTCGAGGGTCTCCTCGACGGTGAACGCCCCGCCGTCCCCGCGGCGGCGCAGCGTCCACGCGCGCGGCTCGTCGGGCAGGTAGGGGTAGATCGAGAAGGCGTCGGCGTCGACCATCGTCATCGCCGTGTCGAGGTGCATGAACGCGCGCTCGCGCGGCAGCTCCAGCGCCAGGACGAGGTCCACCTCGCCCGAGGCGAACCACGCGTGGGCGACGTTCTCGACGCCCTGCGGCGTCGTCCGCTCCCCGAGCCCGACGAGGACGGTCCGGTTGCCGACGACGAGGACGTCCCCGCCCTCGACCATCGCGTCGCCGTGCGGCTCGTCGTCGTCGCCGTAGTAGACGTGCGGGCGGGCCCGCGCGAACCGCGGGTGGAAGCGCAGGACGAGCCGGGAGTTCAGCGCCTCGCGGCGCCGCGCCGGCATGGCCATCGGGTTGACGGACAGGCCGCCGTAGACGACGGCGACGTTGTCCCGCTGGAAGAGGTGGTTCGGCAGCGGGGAGAGGAGGAAGTCGTCCTCGCGCAGGCTCTCCCACAGCAGGCTCGACTCCGCCGGGGCGGGCAGGTCGCGCTTGAGGACGCCCCCGACGAGCGCCTGGGCGAGCCACCCGGGGTCGGCGTCGTCGAGCAGGCGGCGCAGCGGGGTGTCGAGCGCCGGGCCGAAGCGGGTGGCCGTCGCCAGGCGCTCGCCGAGGAAGTCGCGCGCCCCGGGCTGCTCGAGCGCGGTCGCCAGGAGGTCGGCGAAGAGGTGCACGACGACGCCTTCCGCGCGCAGCCTCGCGGCGAAGGCGTCGTGCTCCTGCCGGGCCCGCTCGGCCCACATGACGTCGTCGAAGAGCAGGCCCTTGACGTTGCCGGGCGTCAGCCGCTCGAGCTCCAGCCCGGGCCGGTGCAGCACGACCTCGCGCAGCACGCCCACCTCGGACCGCACCCCGAAGGGCTCGTCCGGCCCCGCACCCGTGCCGCCGTCCGTCATCCCGGCATCGTCCCACCGTCCGGGCCGGTGCTCCCGCTGATCAGCAGATGCGCGGGAGGGCCTCGCCGAGCGGGAGGTCGACGACGCGCGTCGCGAGGAGCCCCGTGCGCGCGACGACCATCCCGGCGTGCGCCTCGACGCACTCCCCGACGACCGCGGCGCCGGCACCGTGCTCGTGGGCCCGCATGGCGGCGAGGACGGCGTCGGCGTGCTCGCGCGGGACGAAGGCGACGAGCTTGCCCTCGTTCGCGACGTACCAGGGGTCGAGACCGAGGAAGGCGCACGCGTTCGCGACGTCGTCCGGCACCGGGACCGCGGACTCGACGACCTCGACGCCGACCCCGGACGCCGCCGCGATCTCGTTGAGCGTCGCCGCGAGCCCGCCGCGGGTCGGGTCGCGCAGCACGTGCAGGTCCGGCGTCACGGCGAGCATCGCGGCGACGAGACCGTTGAGCGGGGCGCTGTCCGACCGGATGTCGGTGCCGAACTCGAGCCCCTCGCGCACGCTCATGATCGCCACGCCGTGGACGCCGATTGCCCCGGAGACGATGACGACGTCTCCCGGGCGCGCCCGGTCGGGGCGGATGTCGACGCCGTCCGGGACGAGCCCGATCCCCGCGGTGTTGACGTAGACGCCGTCGCCGTGGCCGGCGTCGACGACCTTGGTGTCCCCCGTCGCGACGACGACGCCGGCGCGCTGGGCGGCCCGGCCGAGGTCGGCGGCGACCCGGCCGACGACGGACAGCTCGGTGCCCTCCTCGAGGATGAACCCGCACGACAGGTACGCCGCCTGGGCTCCGCTCATCGCGAGGTCGTTGACGGTGCCGTTGACGGCGAGGTCCCCGATCGAGCCGCCGGGGAAGAACATCGGCCGGACGACGTAGGAGTCGGTCGAGAACGCCAGCCGAGCGCCGCCGAGCCCGACGACCGTGGAGTCGGCCAGCCCCTTGAGCTCGGGCGAGCCGAGCGCGGGGACGAAGAGGTGCTCGACGAGCTCGGCCGACAGCGCCCCTCCCCCGCCGTGACCCATGACGACGACCGGGGAGTCCCGCAGCGGCATCGGGCAGGTCCAGCCCTCGAAGTCGAGGTCGGACGGGGCGTCGTCAGCCAACGGGGGCCTCCTGCCGGGCCGGGGCCGCGCTGAGGCGGCGGTAGAGGTAGTAGGCGGCGCAGGCCCCCTCGCTCGACACCATCGT